>JACRAM010000061.1 GCA_016213405.1 Bacteroidota bacterium | reverse complement strand
CTCCGATACATTGTGATGCCAGTACCATATCTCCTCGCTCGTGTCTACCATGAAGTAAACATACTCTTTTGCGCTTCGCGCAACGGCATTTCATCCCTGTGGCAAGACCACAGGGAGTTCATGCCGGGGTCATTAAAATAGTATTGCCAGCGATTTTATATGCTTTACTGGAACTGACAAGATCTAAATCGCCATTTGTAGTTAAGGATAGATACTTCGTATTATTTGTATAAAAATCTATTGGCTGAGGTGCTGCTGTTCTTTTTTGCGCTATGATTAATGGAAAATTTTGATTTGCGTCCCAGCCAACATAATCAGTTGATACGCCAGAATTACTTCCTACTGAAACCTGTGCATTCACTTTGAAATTTGATAGTATCATCATTCCAACAATTACTATCGTTTGAATTAATTTTTTCATTTGATTTGTGTTAATTGTTAATGTATAATATTGATTTTTCCTGTTTGAAATACTTTATTTTTATTTTGCAATGAATAAAAATATACTCCTGCACTCAATAATTCGCTATCTATATTTATTTGAGTAGTTGCTCCCGTAATTACAGTTGTTTTAACTGTTTGAAATGCTGAATTAAAAATTGTTAATTCATATTCCTGATAATTACTTGGCGGAGTAATTTGAAAATTAATTTGGTGAGAAGAAGGGTTGGGAAAAACTTTTACAAAAGAACTCGATTGATTTATCTCTGTAATATTTTCCGGCAAAGTACCGCAAAGACCATAAATAAAACGTTGGTTGCTTCCGTTGAAGAGAAATAATTTTGTACCAGCAGGAGTATTTACAATGCCATTATATTGCACACTTCCAACATTGCAACCAAAGCAATATTGAACTGTGACACTATCTCTTGAAAAAACAAGTGTTCCATCTGTCCTATAGATATAAAATTTCTTAGTGATGTCAGGCGATTGGGTCATTACTGCATATTCTATATTGGTACTATCACAATCAAATAATGTTGTTGTAATATATCCAATAAAATGTGCCGTATCAGATATTAGAGGAGGAGAAATATTTAATAAATAAGGAGAATGATTTAAATTATATAAACTAAATTTATTCTGATAATAATTCCAAAATACATATTTATAATTATTATTCCCGAGATTAGTTAGAAATAACTCTTCGCTTCCGTTTACAACGGTATATGTATTCTCGTAATTCACTTGCGCTTTTATGTTTGCAGTGTTAAACATTAAAATGCTGGCGGTGATTAAAAGTTTTGTTTTCATTTTATTTGAGGTTTTGGTTTACCTCAAATGTATTACATAATTATTTACAAAGATTCAATTGAACAGATTTTCCGTTTTTGCATACGCATTTTAAATTGTTGTTTCCAAAATCAGGTTGTGTGTATAATGTACTTGCCTTTTCATCAAAAAGAATCAATTCATTTCGCATTATCATTTCTTCAATTAATTTCATTTTATCGCTTAGCATCAGGTTCTTCAGCAGTTTGTTTTTCTTTTTCATGTTCGGGTAGTTTTCGCAACGAGAGCATTTACAAAAAAAATAATTGTACAAATGTAATTAGGGTTTAGGTGTTGTCAAGCAAATTATAGTAAGTGCGTTGTTGTTAACAGGAAACAGGGCGGTTATTAACAAAAAGTTCATTCATGCGGTCGCAGTTCAAGCGCTTTCTGTTTGCCAGATACAATATAAAGCCATCTTTTCTGCGGTAGGATATTTCAAGTTCGGTATTGCAGGGCAGTATTACCATGTATTTTCTCGCGCTCAGCGGCTTGATTATTATTTCACCGGCAGTATTAATAAGGTATTTGTGATGGATGCGGTAAAATTCTTTGTAACAGTAAATGGTTTCGTAATGCTTTACTGTTTTGTTATCAAAAATCTTTCTGCCGTCAGTCATAAAAATATAACAGCAATTGTCATACGCCATTATGTATCTGATGCGTGCCGCATCAAGCTCTTCTTCTTTATGCAATACGGAGGCGAGTGTTTCCGCATCGTGTTCAAGGGAGTGCATTACATAAATTTTGTTTTAGTTAGTGTAACTATGTATTGGAGTAAAAAAAACATTGCTGTGTTTTAGATTACAGGGTGAAAGTTAATTCATGTTCATGAAAATTTTAGGTGGAAAGTTCATTTTGGAGACAGGGAATAAAAGAATGGTATATTTGCTATAAATATGGAACTCGCTAAACAGATAAGATGCCCCAAATGCGACTCTGAAAAATGCCATAAGTATGGTTTTGCAAGAAAAAGCCAGCGTTATAAGTGCGGACTTTGTAATGGTCAGTTCACGCTCACAAAAAGGAGAGAAACTTTTGAAGAGTACCGTTTCGTGGCTCTTCAATTATTTCTTGAGGGGCTGAGTTACCGGCAAATTGCAAAGGAAATATCTGTAAGCCGAAGGAAAATAAGCGAGAAGACGATACGGAAATGGATTGCAAAATATAAATTAGAAGAACCCCTGCTTCATCACCGGTTTGAGCAAAAAGAAAAGTATCATGTTTTGGTAACACGTAAAACCATAAACGGAAATGGCGGATTGTTTATTAAAAGCCATTCAAAGGTTTTCAGGAACAAAATCATTACCGTTGAATTAGTGCCGAGAGAAAATAAGAAAACCCAATGGTCAGAAGGACTCCTTGAGAGTGTTTTTGCGCACAACAAATCCAAGTCCCGAAAACGGAAACTCTGTTGGGAAGAAGAGTAATCTTCTATTAATAAACTCAGGTAAGCTGTTTAATCAAACGAGCGCTCATTGTTTCTCTTTTTTTTCCAGTTATTGTTCCATCGCTTTTTCTTTGGGAAGAATTTTTTTCCATCAGCACTGCCATTTCGGTCAGGGGGATTATGGGAGCGGTTCTGATTGTGGCTTGGAGTTGAACTCCCGTTTGATTGATGATGCCTTGGTTCGCGCCTTGGTTCATGTCTTGGCTCGTGTCTGGAATCATGTCTTGGTTCGTGCCTCGGTTCATGCCTTGATTCATGTCTTGATTCATAATGCCTCGGCTCATGATGCGATAATGATTTAGCGAATGGCGGTGTGGAAACCACCTCAATATGGTTCTTGGCAAGTTTCTGAATATCGCGAAGCAAGCCGCGCTCATCCTGCGAGCAGTATGAAATGGCTATGCCTGTTGCTCCTGCCCTGCCTGTTCTGCCGATGCGGTGAATATAAGTTTCTGCATCTTCAGGCAAATCAAAGTTGATGACGTGAGAAATATCAGTGATGTCCAACCCGCGGGAAGCCACATCGGTTGCCACCAGCATGCTGACGGTTCTTTTTTTGAACGCTGCCAGCGCGCGCTGGCGTGCGCCCTGTGTTTTATCTCCGTGAATGGCTTCTGCTTTTATTCCGTCAGCTATCAGGCTTTTCACCAGTTTATCCGCTCCGCGTTTTGTGCGGGTGAAAACAAGCACGTGCGGTTTGACTTCCTGGGTTAAAAAGTTTTTCAGCAAATCTTTTTTACTTCCTTTATCAACAAAATAAACAAACTGCTTTACGCTTACTGCGGCTGATAAGCCGGGGTTCACATGTACCATTACGGGGTGCTGAAGCAGAGAATCAGAAAGTTTTTTTATTGTAGTTGGCATGGTAGCGGAAAAGAAAATGGTTTGCTTTTTTGCCGGGAGCTCGTGAATGATTTTTTTGATATCGTTGATGAAGCCCATGTCAAGCATGCGGTCTACTTCGTCAAGAACGAAAAACTCTACTGTGCCCAAACGGACATATCCCTGATTAATTAAATCGAGCAGACGGCCGGGTGTTGCAATCACAATATCAACTCCTGTGCGCAATGCATCTGTTTGCGGGCGCTGGCTCACTCCTCCGTAAATTACAGTGTGTTTGATATGAAGTCCTCTTCCGTAATCGCGAAAGCTGTCGCTGATTTGCTGGGCAAGTTCGCGTGTTGGCGCAAGGATGAGCGCTTTGATTCCTTTTCGCTGATGCGCTTTACTATTAAAGAGGAGTTGGAGAATCGGCAAAGCGAAGGCAGCGGTTTTCCCGGTGCCTGTTTGGGCAGAACCACAAATATCTTTTCCTTCCAGTATGTGAGGAATGGATTTTTCCTGTATAGGCGTGGGGATGATGTATCCTTTGGCTTTCAGAGAAGTAAGAATCTGAGGCAGTAAGTTTAAATTTTCAAATGTCATATTACTTTTTGTTTTATTTCCGAAGCTATTGCAACGGGTTAAATTATTATTGATGAAATCGCTCAATGGCAAATGCCAATCAGCTTTTCAATTTATAACTTTTAAGAAAATTGTAATGTGAACTTACTTGTCAGGAGGGTATCACAAAGAGATTGGGTACAATCCACAATCTTCAAAGAAAGTGCTCAAAGATACGACTATTATCCACGCAGCAGCAATAGGGCAAAAGACACCATGCTCCTCCCCTATTCGTAGAGAGAAGAATGCTCAGATAAAAGATTTGTCTTTGCTGAAAAAGCTGGTTACGCCAACTTAACGTTAACAGCGTTCGGACCTTTTTTGCCTTCCTGCACATCAAAGGTGACGTTGTCATTCTCGCGCACTTTGTCTATAAGACCTGAAGAGTGAACGAATAGTTCCTTTCCTGATTCTGTTTTAATGAAACCAAAACCTTTTGCATCATTAAAAAACTTTACTGTTCCTTTTTCCATAATAATAAAATATTAACGATTAATAATTAAGAGTGCGAATATACAATGATTTTGTTTCGTACAACGGTAAAATAATGGCGGGGATTATCACCTTGGTCTTTCGCTTATTTTTTTGGCGGGGCTTCCTACATATATCGCCCATGGCTCTACATCTTTATTTACAAAACTTCCTGCTCCGATTACGGCTCCTTCGCCAATGGTTACCGGCATGATCACACTTCTTGCTCCAATATAAACATCATCACCTATGATGCACTTTCCTCCAATTGCTTTTGCAGAACCTTCGCCCAAGCCATCTACCATTTTCAATCCTTTTGCATGCGAATAGGTGGCGGATAAAAATACAGTTCCCGGTCCAGTAGAAACCCTGCTGCCGATAATTGTTAAACCACCTCCCCAAAAAATAGTATGGGGCTGAACATCTGTGTGCTCACCTATTTTCACTCCTTCACCGGCAAAAATAAATACAAAGTCCCCTATCCTGCAATGAGAACCTAAATCAACCACCTGTGGGCGGACAATTTTTGCCATAGGATTAATTTTCACTCCTTCTCCGCACGACCTTAGTTTGTCTCTGACATTATCCCCCATTAATTCTATTCCCAGAAGATTATACATGATGAGTTATTTAAAAACGGTTAGTGTTATAAAAATAAAAAAAATCAGTTCTCCTTAAACATTTTTTTCCTTTTCTCTATCAGAAAACCAAATCTGTTGCCATCTACTTCTTTTTTATAATCGAGCAGCATCTTTTCAAAATTATATTGCGGACACCAATCCAACTCCAGCTTTGCTTTGCTGTTATCATAAAGAAAAGAATCCATTGTATGGATCTTTTCAGGGCGTTCAATGAATATTGGTTTTGACTCGCTTCCCCAAAAAATCTTCGCAATGGTTTCAACTTCTTCGCGCAACGTAAGGCAATAAGAAGAAGTGATATTATACAAACCACCTGCTTTTTCGTTTTCAAGTGCCTTCATGAATGCGGATACAACATCCTTCACATAAATTATATCTCTGCCTATGCTGCTATCTCCCCATATTTCAAGGGGCAAGCATGCCATGGCATTTTCAATGAATGTCTGAAAACCTGTTTTTAACGGTTTGCCGTTTTTAAATATTTCCAGATGGGGTCCGAAGCCATATACCGGTGGCAAACGGAATATTATTCCCTGCAGATTATAATTAGCCCGGTAGTATTCAACACAATCCTGAGCCGCGCTTTCAGAAATACTGAACATGGAATATTCTCCATCGTATTGAAGCGACCTTCCATCGCTTTCTTTGATGGCTTTGTTATTAATCCATAAGCCGGAAGTATTTCTGTGCGAGCTGGCATAAATAATTTTTGTTACATTTTTTTTTCTGCAAAACTCAAGGATATTTAATGTGCCAACAACATTTATATTAATATAATCCTGCGGTTGATAATTATCAGAACTAAAATTTGCGGGTTGCAGAGCCGCTAAATGAATTACAGCATCGTATTCGGTATTATTCAATTTTTCAAAATCGTTCTTACTCGTAATGTCAACGGACACGTATTGAATCTTATTCTCACGGTAATATTTTTCTCCAATAGCGCTGATATCAGATGCCACAACATCATGCCCTTGTTTCAGAAGTTCATCAATCAGATAAGTTCCGATAAAACCTGCCGCACCAAAAACAACAATCTTTTTTTTCTTCATACTAATTAATCGCCATTAAGATTATATTTTTTATGAATGATATACAAAGGTCTTCTCCTTACTTCAGAATAAATATTGGACAGATACCTGCCAATGAAACCGAGCATTAAAATAATAACGCTTCCGAAGAAAAGAAGCAATAATATGATGGAAGTAAAACCAGGCGTAATATCATAGAATATATATTTAAATAAATAATATACAGATGCAACTCCTGTGAAAACAAAAATCAAACAACCAAAATAAATCATGAAATTAAGAGGAGCCGTACTCAAGCTGATTATTATGTCAATCATTAAGTTGAAGCGTTTTAAAAAATTATAATTGCTTTTACCGGAATACCTTTTATTATTTTCAACCTCAATGGTGTCGTATTTTAAACCAATGTCCTTTACGATGCCTGACACTGTCCTGTTCACTTCATCATACCTGCTGTACTCTTCAACAAATTTCCGGGTCATAATTTTCATCATCAATTGATTTTTGATAATATCAACCTTAAATATTTTCACCAAGAGAAACCAAAACACTGTTGAAGTAATTCTATCAAAAAAATTATTTCTCTGGATGGATATGCAATAAATAATATCACACCCATCTTTAATTTTATTATATAGCAGGGGAATTGCAGATGGAGGATTCTGCAAATCTCCGTCCATAATTAAAATGTACTTACCTGTTGCATAGCGCATGCCTGCACTCATTGCTATTTGCTGCCCGAAATTTCTAGAGAGCGAGAGTCCTTTAACAAAATCATATTTTTCGCATACTTTTTTTATAGCTTCATCGCTAGTATCAGCGCTGCCATCGTTGATAAGAATAATTTCGAAAGAAATTTCGATTGGTCTTATAGCAGAAATAATTTCTTCTACAAGCAAGGGGACAATTCGTTCATCATTATAAATGGTAGAAACTACCGACAACTCAATATTTGATTCAGGATTCATTATACACAAAAAAATTATTTTGAGGAATTAAGAATTATTATCTGGTCTCCGCTTGCAAGGTCTGAGAAACTTTTTCTGATGTCCAAATTACGGATTTTATTGATGTCGAAATTCTTGCTTGCTACCAAAAAACTTATGTGATTCTCTGTTATAAAATTTTTAAGACTGGTTTCTTCATCTTGTATATTGTAGTTCTTATAATAAGGCATCATGTTATCAAAATTCAAAACCTTATCATAAAAAGTTTTATTTAGAATGCCTTCGTGCAAAACCTGAGGTGGAGTTAATGGCAACAACATTACATCAGAATTAAAACACACAATGTAGGAACCCAATTGATATACCAAAGAAAAACGCTGCCCATCATACAGCGTTGTCAAATCTTTAGCGTCATAAAGAAATCCTCCGACTTTCAGAGAATCATTGCCCTCAAAAAATTTCTGGAGTTGTTTAATATAATTTTCAGAATATCCCTTTCGCATCAAGCCCGAAAACTCCAGTGTTTTTTCAGGGTAATCGAATTTTGAAACGCGAAAGAAAAAATAAATCATCAGTATAGAAAAAATTCCAGATATCACTTTCTTAAATGCGGTATAAGATGCTTCAGTTATCAGAAGGTAAAAAAGCCAGATAAACAATAAGTGCAAAGAAGTATATGCCACAAAAGGCAGTTGATAAGCATTATCAAAATAAGGTATGCATTGAAACAGAATGATGCCGCAAAAAACAAACAACACAACGCAGAAAATCGCTAAAGCATTTTGCTTTATCACATTCATTCCTTTTTTAAAAGAAACAAACAGGATAAGCAATAAAGGCAGAGCAATGATAGAAAGCGCACGCAATGGGAGTGTTACAAGGAAAAATACGATTGCCTTCCATATAGTAAGGTCATAGCGGATTATATCCATTATGCCGCTATCTCCAGCTGCAATGAGTTCATTTTTAATTCCGGAAAACTTATAAAAAAGAAAAATAGCAACTCCAATACAAATACTTCCAATAAAAATATTCAGCGCATCTTTTGATATATTTTTTATTCTTAAAGAATATAAAACAACAAACGCAGCCGAGAATGCAAAAACAGCCGGTGCGGTAACTATGGAACATATAGGAAGGCATAACAGGTAATAAAATGCAAGTGCAATCTGCCGGTTAATTAGAAAATGAAGAAAAGGAATAAGAAACATCATGTAAATTGTAAAAGCCGGGCGACCCCACATATTGGTTTTTATATCCCAGGAATTATTGCCGATTTCAGTCATGGAAGAAAAATTAAAAAACGTAAGAAGAACAACAATAAACAGATCATATATCTTAACCTGACGAATGTTCTCAATCAGAGATAACACACCGATACAAACAAGAATTTTAAAGAAAACCAAACTTCCATACTGCAAAATAATAATGTGCGGAAAAAATAGTTCAGTTGTCCTTATAAAAATATTTCCAACCCAGAGTTCAAAGTAATGGTAGGGCGAAGTGCCCTCAATGTCCGGAATGAAAAAATTAAAATAATGATATACGTTTTCACGTCCGCTGATGCTTAAATTATTTGATACTTCTGCATAATATATCATATCACTGTCAATATTCAGTGACAAGGGAAATACCACTGAACAACACATCACTAAAATTGAAATTATAAAAGCATAGAGCAGTATTTTTACAGAGAAGTCGTTCAATCTTTTTTTCACCTCATCTGCATATGCAGGATTAATACCATTAACATAAATAACAAGACCAGCCCATATGAAAAAAACAACATTGACTGTTGTAAATACGGTGCAAATACAAGAGTAAATTGTTATTACAGCTATTAACCCAAAGAGGGCTTCCATAAAAAAATTATGAAATGGCTTTTTCTCGATGTATTTTGTGAAAAGCGGAGCGATTAATTTTCCACAAAAGACAAAAAAAAGCAAGGCAAGAAAAGTAAGAAACAAAAAAAATATCAATTCAAAAAATGCCATCGGGCTGCTGTTTATCTGTTGTAATAATAAATAATTTTATTTTTCAAATTTCCTTTTTCATCGGCACCGATGAAAAACTTTTCATATAGTTTGATGCATTTTCTCCTTCATTCATAATCAAATCAATAACCGAAACGGCATGAACAAAATCTCCCCATTGCTGAGTATAAGCCGGGTAATTAGTGTAATCAATGTAATGGAGTTTAATGCCGCTTTCCAGAAACAAACTTTCGTCAATATAATTTTTTGCAGCTGGACCCGAATAGTAATCCGTAGTACCTGTTTGAATGCACAAATCCAGCAATCGTTCGTTTCTTCCTTCAATCAGATTGAATTCGCTTGACCTGCGGATTTTTGTTGTTATGCCCAACAACTTGCACAGAGAAGAAAGAAAAAAATAATTTACTTCGCTCAGGTATTCACTTTTAACAACGTCATATAGTTCAAAGAAAAAATCCTTGTAAGCTGAAAAATATTTTGCTTTGGCATAATTAAATTGAATAGCCCTCCAATGTTTTATCTGCCAGGATTGATCAGCAATTTTTGTTTCATTGATTTTTTGTCCGAATTTTCCTGAAATCAATACGGGTATTGTAAGCCATTGCAAGCCTTGTGATGTTTTAATCTGGTTACGGTTGCGCCAGTCGTTTTTAGTAAACTGCATATCATCATAAATAATGAATTCATCTGCAAGGTTAATGGCATCAAAATATCCTTTCCATGGAATGTAGTTTGACTGGCAGATAAAAACTTTTTTGGTTTTTTCAGAAGGGCTCATCTGAAAGTAAACATAAATATTATTTTCGGATAAAATATAAATTCTCCCCTGAGAGAAAGAAAGAAGTCATGTACTATGAACCATGTCTAAATATGTTTTCCTTCTTTCAGGCAAAAGTTCTGAAGGTGTCGGAACAAAATTTTCATAATACTCAAATACAGCATCAACGATATAGTCAATTGTTGATTCATCCAGATCATGATACAAAGGAAGCCGTACAAGACAGTTAGTAAAATACTCTGCGTTTGGCAGGAGACGACCATCGTGCTGATTTAGGAAAAACGGGCTTTGATGCAATGTGAGATAGTGAAAGATGGCATGGATACCTTTTTGGTTCAAGTAATTAATCAGCAAAGTTCTTTCTTCCAGATTTTCGCAAGTAAGATAAAAAATATGCCCGTTGATGGTAGCATAATCAGGAATTAAGGGCAATTGGAAACATCCCACCTGCGCTAATGGAAGCAGTGCTTTGTAATAACGGTTCCATATCCATTTTCTTTTCTCCAGAATTTTTTCTACTTCTTCAAGTTGTGCAAAAAGAAAAGCAGCAGTAATATCGGATGGCAAAAAAGAAGAACCAATATCCACCCATCCGTATTTATTTACTTCTCCCCTGAAAAAGGCAGCGCGGTTGGTTCCTTTCTCCCAGATTATTTCAGAACGATTTTCATATTGCTTATCATTAACAATCAATGCTCCGCCTTCACCGGAAATAATATTTTTAGTTTCATGAAATGAATAGGCGCCTAAATGTCCGATGCTGCCAAGCGGCCTGCCTTTGTAATAGCTGTCTATCGCCTGCGCTGCATCTTCTATAACAATAAGATTATATTTTTTTGCCAGCTCCATTATCATATCCATATCGCATGCCACTCCAGAGTAATGTACAGGGATAATGGCTTTTGTTTTTTCAGTAATGAGCTCTTCAATTTTTGATGCATCAATGTTTGGATTATGGGAATAGCTATCTGCAAAAACAATTTTAGCACCACGCAGAACAAATGCATTGGCTGTGCTTACAAATGTGAAGGCTGGCATTATTACTTCATCACCAGGACGAATATTGGAAAGGATGGCAGCCATTTCAAGCGCATCGGTGCAGGAAGTTGTGAGCAGGCATTTATTAATGCCATATTTTTTTTCAATGAATTGATGGCAGCGTTTTGTAAAAACTCCATTACCGGAAATATGCCGGTTATGAACAGCTTCATACATATAATGCGCTTCCTTCCCAGTCAAATGGGGTTTATTAAATTCAATAGTCACTTTTTCTTTTTAAACTCTGATAAATGTAAATCTACTGGAAGAGGGGAAATTGCGCAGTTATGAACAAGTTGTGAACAGTGGGATTGGTTACTGGTTTACTCTCCACAGCTAATAAGACTTTCGAGGAAGGATGCGGAAAATACTATTATGTGTTAAGTATAAATGTATCGAGTCGGATATCAACGGCATTCATTCCGTTTCTGCCTTCGGTGACTTCGAAAATAACATTGTCTCCATCTTTAATAAGAGCATCCTGCATGCCGGCAGGACTCACATTATATTCTTCTCCTGTTTCAAAATCCTTGATAAGACCGTAGCCCTTGAAGCGGTTGTAAAATTTTAGTTTTCCTTTTTTCATTTTATAGCCCCGATAACTATCGGGATATTTATTATTATTTTTGAAATGTAGGCATAATAAGCGAGGCAAGGGAGTAAATCAGAAAAGATATTATCTCCAACTAACAATGAAATACAAAAATAGCAGACAGGTTTTGAAATTATTCGTAAAACAATCGAAGTTCTGGCGAGGCAGAACTTCTACTTCTTTACAGGATACCCTTTATCAAGCCAATCTGCTTTGAAATTCTGCGAAAGATTCAAAAGTTTGTGATTGGTAAATTTCATTTCGTTGAGCAGAGCAAATGCAGGGCGCACATTCGGACAAGGCGCAAACGGGCAGCATCCGCAGTAAATTACAATGTTCGCATCTTTTGGAAGTTTGCTTAACTGCTGTTTTAGTTTTTCAATGTTTCCTTTTTCTTTTCCGGGACCGATATCAATTGCATAAGGGATGGTTGCTGAAGGACCGATTGAATATATATAGGGCTTTTTTGCTGTGGAATCAGAAATGATTTTTGCAAGATCAGCAGGTTGCATTAATTGTTTCTCCGTCCACGGATCACTTTGCTGGAAACAGGATAAAAAAATAAATACTACAGGAGCCAATACAAATCCAATCAGAGAAAATAGTTTCTTTTTCATAAAAATATTTTGTCAAAGGTAAAATTTATCTTCTAAGTACTCTCTCCCATTCCTACACAGAAGGCATTCTTCTTACTTTCCTGTATTTACCAAACCACTTCTCGTTTCTATCTCTATAAAAGCTCCGGTTGCATCGCCATACTTTGCAGGAACTCCACCCAGGGTTACTGACATCTGCTCTATGGCTCCTTTAGGAATTCCGTAGGTGCCGATCATTCTTTGCCCATCAAGAATATAAACAACACTTTCTGAACGAGCTCCTCTGAAATTCGGAGTTCTTCCTTCCTTCGGCTGTACAGCTCCACCGACAGAACCCATAAAATCATTCACGTTAGTATAAGGGCTTGCTTTGATATCATCAATTGTAAAAATTGTCTTTATGGAAGTAATCGGATCTATCAGCGGCTTTTTATATTCAGTTACAACAAAATCATCCATGACATTTTCAGATGAAAGTTTGATTTCCAGATAAGTGGTCTCATTATTTCTTATGAGAACTCCGGTAATCATGTTTTTCGGATAGCCAGTGTAAATTGATTTTACATTATACGTTCCCGGTGCAAGATTTTTAAAGACAAGATTGCCTTTACTGTCTGTAATGCCTTTACACGCAGTAACACCCGCGCTTTCAACAAGTACATTTGCCAGTTCCAAAGGCTCTTTACTGATTTTATCAGTCAGCTCTATTTTTAATACGCCTTCCTGTGCAAACAACATGGCACTTCCTTGAAGTGCAATGGCAAAAAAGATTTTTTTTAACATGGATGAAGGATTTAATTGTTAATGTTTCGTATCTGATTCCTATACAAAGAGAAGAAGAAAAGAATGAATACGCAAACAGTAATTAGTAAGTGGCGCTATTTTTTTAGTAAGTGGTGAAAAAACGAGGAAAAGTGGAAAGGAAACCTTTGTAAATACTGGATTATTGAAGGGAGAATAGTGACCCCTATTGAAACAAGCACTGTAACCCATAGGGATATTCATACGTTAATTTGAAAAAGTTTAGATTCAGGATTTACCCCGTTGGATATTCGTACGGGATTTACGGATTACGGTCCCGTCACCGGCACATCAGCTTCCACATTTTCGGTTTTGCTTTTTATCTCTATAGGAATGCCACCTGTCACGGTTTGAATAATCAAACTGTCAAAGCCCACGGCAAACAAATAGTAAGAACCTTTTCTTAGATCCGCGAACTTATAATTTGCCTGCGCATCGGAAGTCACGCTTTCATCATAATAGGTAACATTGGTTCCGGGAGATTCTTTTGCTCCGTATTTAATATACATCGCTGCACCCGGAATCGCCACGGAATTATGTTTTACAACTCCTTTAATGGTGGCTTTCCCGCCCGGACCTTCTTTGTGGCAGGAGAAAAACAGTAAACAGTAAACAATAAGCAGTAAACAATAAACTTTTTTCATACGATCTTATTTTAGTACAATAAGTTTTTTTGTTTTGAAGAACTTTTCTCCACTTATTTTGCAAAAGTAAATTCCATTGGGCGCTTCGCTCAGGTCAATAAGTGATTGAGTGAATGGGGGATTTACCCCGTTGGAATTGTTTCCTACGGGGTTAAGTGAATACACTAACTCACCAAATACATTATAGATTTCTAACCTTCTGACTCCTGACATCTTACTTCTTACTTCTATTTTTCCGCTTGTTGGATTCGGATAAATGCTGAAGTCAAAAGAGGTTTCGTTATTTAATTCCTGAATTCCGGTAGCATTTGTATCTCCCATATAAAACGCAACACCACCGCAAAAATTTCCAACCACCAGATCCAGCATGCCATCACCGGTCATATCTTTTCCATTCACGGTCATGCGTTTTCCTTCCCAGATATTCTGATACATGGAATCTACGCGTGTGAAATTTCCTGCAAGGTTTCCGTCAATATTTTTATACTGCCAGAGCCAGCCCTGTGGCGGATAATTTCTGTTTGCTTCGCTGCCAACAATCAATCTGTAACTTCCGGCACTGTCATACATAAACGGAACACTGTATCCGGTGCAGCATGCCTTCAATACATCTACTCCGCCAAAAGATGTTGTAGCAAGAGAAAAGGATGCTGCGGTTGGCGTTCCTATGTTTTTGTAATAGTTCAGGTTGCCCCACTGTTCTCCGATTATCAAATCCAAATCTCCATCACGGTCTGCATCTATCAGTTGAGGAGTGGCGTAATCGCCAACGTCAATTGGATTGCCTAAGTTATTTTGATAGTATTGTGTGGTGAGCGTAAAAATAGCTGGACCTGCTCCACCTGTGTTTGTAAAATAATCGATATAGCCGCCATACTCACCTATAAACATATCCGCGTCACCATCATTGTCAAGGTCACCGAACGTAAGGTGTTTTCCTGAAACATTGGGCAATTGTGCGGAAAGATTTGCGTAATCGGTATTTACAAGGTCAAACTTGGGAGCGGAAGCAGTGCCGATATTTTTATAGGCATGCACATTATAAGAATAAGTGTCAGGACATGAATCGGTAACCATGGTGTAATTAGAAATGAGCAGATCGGTAAGCCCATCGTTATCGAAATCAAAAAAAACAGGGTCAGCGCCTTCGCCCGCATCAATCATATCTTCCTGAAGGAAACTTCTTTTCTTACGCGAGAAGATGGGCGCGCTGTCTGTACCTGTGTTTTCGTAATACCAGAGGCTTGCTTTGTCAATGGAAATGTTGGGGGCGTTGGGGCAAACAATCAGATCGCGCTTATTATCGTTGTTCACATCAACAAAATATCCACAAGGAAAAGCGGTGAGCGATGCGGGTATATTATAGGAAGGGAAGGTGGTATCCTTGGCAATCATGTTAGCGGAAGCTGGTGTACCGCCATTGGTCAGCATCACAAAATTGCAGCAGGATAATTGCCCGAGCAAAATTTCTTTATCGCCATCGGCATCCAAATCAATGCAGAGGGAGCAGTTGCCGGCATGCAAAGCCCCCTCCCTGCCTCCCCCGTTAGGGGAGGAGTTGGATGTACTTTCTCCCTCCCCAATGGACAACCGTAGGTTGCGAGCATCGCTCGTTGGAGTGGGGCTTGAATTTCCTATCCTGCATGAAATAAGGTTTACACCGCATCCGCTAAGGTCTTCTGTAAAATTTCCCCAGCATCCGTTTGTATCTAATTGAAAAATCAAACTGTCGCAGGCGTATCCTTTTTCCTGAGATCTGTTGATGTGATATTCAAGAAAAGTATTGGCGAAATCAAACGTGAGCACATCTAAATCGCCATCACCATCCACATCGTCAATGGTTGGAATATCCACACGGCTCACGAAAAGATTTGTCAGAGGATCAGTAGTAACAGTTGGTGTATAATCGGATTGAATATAGTTTGTTTGCAAGGTGAACTGTAGGTTTCCGGCTGTAGAAGTGTTTCTCCATACTTTTATTCCGCCAATAGTGATTGCATACGTGAAAATATCCGGTAGTCCATCGCAATTGTAATCGCGGATGAGAACCCAATCTTCGAGGTGAGGAAACTTGGATGCATACTTTGCAGTGGAATCATAATAATCTACTGTGTTCGGAGTGCCGCCATTAATGTAGGCAGTTGTTTTGTGTCCGGTTCGGTCAAAAACAAAAAGGTCTTTGATGCCGTCAAAGTTCATATCAATAGCTGAGAGTTGAACATAATTGTGCCCGCCCACCCAGGGAAATTTCAGCCAGTTGCCGTTTTCTTTTACTGGGATAGTATCGGTGCGGATGTAGGATTGGGCAAAGGCAAATGTGCTGATTAGCAGATATGCGGATATGCTGATGAATACAAGTATGTGTTTAAGGTTTTTCATTTACTCATCTGCACATTTTCAAATCTTCAAATTAATTAATCTGCTAATTAATCGTCCATGTTTCTCTTCCTCTGAGTAATGTATCCAAATCTCCTTCGCCTCTTGATTTTTTGGTTTCATTTATCTGTGCGGTCATCGCATCTTCATAAATAGTACGGTCTTCAATGTAAAAGATTCCGAATGGTCTTGGCAAATGTCCTTCTTTTTTCGGATCGTCAAAGAAGCGTGTGAGCAGGGTGGCTTTCATTTCATCGCGCTCATCATGAATCCATAAATCGTTTGCCGAAACATCAGCAACGTTTACAATCACAGGCTTGAAGCCATCAAGTTTAACTCCTTTATCATTGTTCGTTCCAAAGATAAGCGGTTTGCCGTGTTCCATAAAAATAGTTTCTTCTTTCTTGCTGGCTTTCTCGGTGAACACTTCAAACGCTCCATCGTTAAACACGTTGCAGTTCTGATAAATCTCTACGAATGAAGTTCCGTGATGTTCGTGCGCTCTTTTCAGAATGGTGCGCAAATGAATCGGATCTCTATCCATGCTTCGCGCGATGAAAGTTGCTCCGGCACCCAGCGTAAGCGCAAGCGGATTGAATGGATGATCAATCGAACCCAGCGGAGTTGATTTGGTTACAGCCCCTTCGTGCGAAGTGGGAGAATATTGTCCTTTTGTCAAGCCATAAATTTCATTATTGAAAAGAAGAATGTTAATGTTGATGTTCCTTCTCAAAAGATGAATCATGTGATTTCCTCCTATGGAAAGTCCATCGCCATCACCGGTAACAAGCCACACGCTCAGGTCAGGACGGGTTACTTTCAAGCCCGATGCAACAGCAGTGGCACGCCCGTGAATGCTGTGCAATCCGTACGTATCCATATAATATGGAAAGCGTGAAGAACATCCGATACCGGCAACAAACGCAATCTTCTCTCTTGGAATTCCCAAATCAGGCATGATGGTTTGCACCTGCTTGAGAATAGAATAATCTCCGCAGCCGGGACACCAGCGCACTTCCTGATCGCTGACAAAATCTTTCGGTGTTGTTTTTTCAGATGTGGGGTTTGCTGTACTCATATTATCTTTTCTCGTTTATTGTTGTTTATACATATTAAATGTCATTCAGTTGTCATTCGGTTGTTTTTGTTTCCCGATTGAATTAATATAATTATTGAGTTTTACACCAATATCTTTAATCTCTTTCATAAAAAATTTGAAATCATTATCGGAAATAAGTTTGCGATTATTTGCTTTTGTCAGCCATGTTTTAGTTTCGTAAAGAGAGCCCCTTGAGTAATAATAAAAATGTACTGCTTCGCGGTAGTGATATCTTCCAAAGCCCTCACTCAAATTAGATGCAACAGAATCAACTGCTTTTACTAATTGTTTGCCAACCGTGTCTTTTGCAAACCAATTCCACTTCAAAACAATATCCCAAACTTTTTCTCCAAGTGCCATTGATTGCTGATAAACTCTTAATTCTTCAATATCCATTTTTATATGTATTTACAATGAATGACCATAGAATGACCATGAATGACGGCTGTTTATTTATTTACAATTAACTTCTTTGTGAATGTTTTTCCGTTCGATGTCATCTTAATTAAATAAATTCCATCGGGCTGTTCGCTCAAATCAATTTGAAAATTTGAAGATGAGTTAATTTGAAAATTAGCAGCCACTTCTGCTCCGTACATATTATATATTTCAATGTCTTTCATTTTCAAATCTTCAAATTGGCTAATTATCACATTTGCTTTTCCGTTTGAAGGATTCGGGAATACAGAAATATGATTGTCAAATGAAAAAACCGGAACAGATGTATTCAGCGGCTGTGATTTGAAATGTATTTCATCAATCTTTAAATTCGATCCGATATACGTAAGCGCAGAATCCTGCCACAGTGAAGATTGCGCTTGTACAATTACCGTATCAGGCGCTTGCCCAACATTGAATGGAATCTGAACTGTTTGATACGTTGCAGATGCAGCAAGATTTTTTCCTGTGCTCCATATTTGTGAGCCAGACTTTTTAAAATTTAACCATACCTGCGCGCTGTCATTTCCGGAAGGAACATATTTATAAGAAAACACCAGCGTATCTTGTTGGTTGGAAAAAGGGTATCCGCCTTTTTGGCAATTAGGACCGCTGCAATTATTTTTGTAATATCCGGTTGAAACTTGTCCTGAGCGGGCAGTTGGGGGTCCACTCTTACTACTTCCAAGATAAGTGGTTAATTCTATTGCATAATTGCCGGCAGCAGCATCGGTGGTTCTGTTCATTCCATTTCCATCACCACCACCCAAATACCAATTGTCAGGTCTGTTAACTGTTTGGCTTAGCCATGTTTCAAAAGAGCCATTCATTTGTGCGGGCTGGCTGGTTACTCCTGTAAAAGAGATGCTGTCTATTTTTAAAATACTTCCCGGAATACCATTGCCCACCATAAAATCACTTGAAGTGGCAGCAAACACTACCGAATCGGGAGTGATAGCAAGCGCAGGACTTAACGTAAAGTTGAACAACGTATACGTAGTTTTGATACCTCCTACTTTGAAAAAATAACTTCCGATATTGATTCCTCCATTACTGAAAGTCACAATAATTAATCCTGAATCAGAAGAAGCAACATTGTATTTATAATACCCTCTTATCCCTGTCGGTTTTTGAGTGTAGGGTATTCCTCCTGTCCATGTGGAGGGGTCTTCACCATTGATTGGGTTTACAAAATAGGCGCCCGCTGTATCGGTTGCAGATGCATTGGTAGTAAGTTGCACGGCATAAGTTCCCTGATAAGCATCTGTTGTCTTCACACAATTAAAGGGAGTTTGGTATCTGAAAAACGCATCTGTATTTGATGTGTACGGATAGTATTGAGGATACTCATAAGTACCCGAAGTCCATGCTTCAAAATTCCCGTTGGGAATTGATTGTGCATTAGCAATAGCGCTTATGCAAACGAACGCTGCGGAGTAGATGATTTTTTTCATTGTGTTTAGTTGTATTAGTTTTATTTATTTAGTTCTTCAATTTTCTTTTTCAATTCTCCTGATGTAAAAGGATTTCCTTTTATTTTATTGAACGGAATAGCATCTATCAGAAATTTATCACGGATGATTTTAGAAAACTGTCCGTTGTTGATTTCCGGCATCAGCACTTTGTCAAAGTTCTTCAAAAGGCGACCGAGATTCTTTGGAAGAGGATTCATGTACTTCACCTGCGCGTGAGAAACATCAATGCCACTTGCGATGCAATCTTTCACAGCAGTTTTAATAGAACCATAAGTAGAACCCCATCCGAGAACAAGAATTTTTCCTTTTTCTTTCCCCGAAAGAACAGGGGCAGGTCCGCTATCAATCTTCTGTTCGGGAATATAATCCTCTACCTTATCCACTTTCGCTTGTCTCATCTTCACCATGAATTCATGATTGTCCGGCTCGTAAGAAATATTTCCGGTTTCATGTTCTTTTTCTATTCCTCCCACTCGATGCTCCAATCCTTTTGTTCCGGGAATTGCCCAGGGGCGTGAAAGTTTTTCATCACGCAGGTAAGGGAGATATTTTTCAATAGTTTCTGCGCCATTCTGTATTACGGAATTTTTCTTTGTTGCAAAATTCACTTTAATGTCTGCAAGTTCAGAAGCTTTCGGGAAACGCCATGGCTCAGATCCATTCGCAATGTATCCGTCAGTCAGCAGCATTACAGGAACCATGTGCTCCAGAGAAATCCGGCATGCTTCATACGCCATCGTGAAACAATCGGATGGTGAAGAAGCGGCAACCACTACCAAAGGACATTCGCCATTTCTTCCGTACATCGCTTGGAGCAAATCGGCTTGTTCGGTTTTTGTGGGAAGCCCGGTTGAAGGACCGCCACGCTGCACATTAATAATTACGAGCGGAAGTTCAAGCATTACGGCAAGACCGATGGCTTCGCCTTTCAGCGCAATGCCTGGACCAGAGGAACCTGTTATGCCAAGGTTTCCTCCGAAGGATGCGCCAATAGCAGAGCACACGGCAGCAATTTCATCTTCCGCCTGAAAAGTTTTTACTCCGAAATTTTTATGCTTGGCAAGTTCGTGAAGAATATCTGATGCAGGTGTTATCGGATACGTTCCGTAGAAAAGTGTGAGCCCGGATTTTTTTGCTGCGGCAATTAACCCGATGGCGGTTGCCTGGTTTCCCATTATGCTCCGATAGATTCCTTTCGGCATGGGAGCGGCTTTCACTTCGTAACGTGTAGTGAAAGTTTCGGTGGTGTCACCGTAATTGTATCCGGCTTTTAAAACTTTTATGTTGGTATCAATAAGTTCGGGGCGCTTTTTGAATTGTTCTTTCAAAAAACTAATTGAAGGTTCCATGGAGCGGTTGTACATCCATAAAATGAAACCGAGTACAAACATATTTTTGGAACGGTCAATTTCTTTCACGCCCATGCCGGATCCTTCCAGGCAAGCGCGGGTAAGTTTTGTGATATCAATTTCGTGAACAGTATAATTATCAAGCGAACCATTTTTTAGCGGATTGACTCCTTTCGGATATTTCGCCAGTTCAAGATTTTTTGGTTCAAATCCTGCTGTGTTAGCGATAATTATTCCGTTGAGTCTGAGAGAAGACAAACTTGCTTTCAGGGCAGCGGCATTCATCACTACTAGAACATCGCAATGGTCGCCTGCGGTGTGAATATTCACACTGCCAAAGTTCAACTGGAAGCCCGAAACTCCTGCGAGCGTTCCTGCAGGCGCGCGTATCTCTGCCGGATAATTCGGGAAAGTGCTGATATCGTTTCCGAAAAGTGCGTTGGTGTTGGTGAACTGCGTTCCGGTTAACTGGATGCCGTCACCTGAATCTCCTGCAAACAGAACGACTGATTCCTTTAACTCTTTCTTCGTTTTTTGTTTTGTGTTTTCTTGAGTGGGGGTTGTCATACTTTTTATTATATCGTTAATTGCAGACAAAAGTAATTAAATATATTTGTATAGAGGTATAGGGGAATAAGGTATGAGGCATAAGGGAACCTCTAAAAACTCATGAACCCCATAGGATACTTATCCAACGGGGTGAACAATAGAATAATTGAACATTTGAATTACGAAATCAGAAGTAAAATGCATTCACTTCGAATGTTCGCTGTTCAAATGTTCTTCATTCAAAATAGATTTTAGAGATGCCCATAAGAGGAGAAATCTATTTCCATTTACCCAATACCTTATACCCTATTCCCAAAATAGAAGTATGAAAAAATTTTACTGGTTATCACTTATTTTTTTTCTGGCTTGCAATTCAGGTGAAAAGCAATTAGTAAAGTTGGAAGGAAAAACAATGGGAACGACCTATCATATTTCCTATTTGTCTTCCGATAAAAAAGACATGAGCAGTAATTCAACTAATTTTCAGACTGAGATTGATTCACTTCTTGTTGAATTTAATAATTCAGTTTCTACTTATATTCCTTCTTCCACTATTTCCAAAGTGAATAAGCCAGATACGATGATTGAAGTGGATGAATATTTTGTTGAAGTTTTCAGAAAAGCACAGGATGTTTCTGAAAAAACGGATGGAGCATTTGATATAACGGTGATGCCTTTAGTCAATGGGTGGGGATTTGGATATACAGATACAATCAGAATGGATAGTGCTGTTGTGGATTCGTTGCAGCAATTAGTGGGGTATAGGAATATTGGTTTAATAGAAAGAAATGAAAAGTATTTTGTGAGAAAAAAAGACAAACGGATACAAGTTGATTTCAGCGCCATTGCAAAAGGATACGGAGTTGATTTGGTGGGAATGTTGCTGGAGGAACGAGGAATTGAAAATTATATGGCAGAGATTGGCGGAGAAGTGAGAGCAAAAGGGAAAAATGAAAAAGGGGAAGTATGGAGAATTGGAGTTGAGAAACCTATTGATGACCCAAGTGCAGCCAATCATGAGTTGAAAGATATTCTTAAATTGGAAAACAAATCATTGGCGACTTCTGGCAACTACCGGAATTTTTATTACCGAAACGGAAAAAAAGTCTCTCACGAAATTGACCCGATGACGGGCTATCCTGCGCTGAATAATTTATTGAGCGTTACAGTTATTGCCGATGATTGCATGACAGCCGATGCGTTTGCTACAGCATTTATGGTGATGGGACTTGAAAAAACTTTGAACTATTTACAAAAAGATTCTACGCTGAATGTTTACCTGATTTATGCTGATGAAAAAGGAGAGATGAAAGTTATGATGACTTCAACCATAAAGGGCGTTGTCGTACCCTAAGATGTGTTAAGACTTTAGAGTAAAAAATGAAGGAAGCGGTTGCATTGCAGTCATTGAATTTCCGATATTATCTCAATAAAGTTACATTGCCCGATATTTGTTGCATATTATCAGAACAGGAATTAAAATAGGATACCACCCATGAATAAACTCCCGATGGACATTCTTGTTCCTTGTGTTTTCCATCCCATCCCTCATTGGGATTATTTGAATCAAATAATTTTTCTCCCCACCGGTTAAAAATTCTTAACCTAAATTCCGAAGGTGTTCCGCCATAAATTTTGAAGTCATCATTTTCTCCATCGTCATTCGGAGAAAAAGCATTAGGAAGCCAAATTTCTGAGGGTATTCCATTGATAGAAATATATCCTGTATCAGGACAGTTGCCCTGATAATCATTTATCACATACAAGTAACTATTGAAAGAAGGTATAACTGAAATAGAAGAAGTAGTTTCTCCTGTTGACCATAAAATATTTCCTACAGGATTGTTCAAGGAAACAGTTGCAGGCATGCCATTGCAAAATATACTGCTTGTGGTAGTTATTACAGGTGTAGCGTCAGGAAATACGGAAATAGTTTCATATACAGTGTCGGCACAGTTAGTACCGACATCGTTTATAAACCAATATGTCTGTGTAGTTGGCGGGCTGACAAATATAACGTTTGTTGTATCACCTGTACTCCATAACACACTGCCTATAGGATTTATGAGAAGGATAGAAAAAAAAGTATCGCCCTTACAATACATTCCACCGGGATGAATATCAATAAAGGATTGTACAGTCCTTACAGTTATTGTCGCATATAACGTGTCATTCGTTCCGCCATAATCATTAATGGCATAGTAGGTAGTAGTGATTGTGGGATTCACCATAATAGAAAGACCAAAAGAACCTGTGCTCCAGAAAACTGTGCCTGTAGAATTTTGAATTGTTATTGTGACCGAATCGTTAGGACAAACAGTATCATTTGGAGATACAATCAATTGAGCGGTTTGCGAATATGAATTGGAAATTGCTATCAAGCAAGGAATAATAAAAAGAATTGGCTTAAAGATTATTCTTTTCATTTCACATACATTTTACTAATTGCAAGATTCCCCAAATGATAAGAGCGTAAATAATTATTACTCCGGAAAAGAAGATAATCGCATACTTTTTAATATATCCATCCTCATTTTTCATTTTCCATTACTCCTCTGATGTGTTTTTCATTTTCATCAGTAAGGAATATGCCCCTTTGATGACAAAGTTACGATTTCCCAAAGTTTTATCCGTTGGCAAAACAATTTCTGTAAATCCGTTTTCGGTGTTACCTGTTTTTATTTCTGTCATTTCAAATTCAGTATTGTTTTTTGCTATGAAAACATATTGCTTGTTTTCAAAACTTACAACAGCCTCCGAAGGCAAAACCAAAGCGTTATTGCTCTGCACTTCAATTTCTGCATTCATAAACATTCCGGGGATAAGCGTAGCGTCATATTTTTCAAAATGACAGTGGACTTCAACACTTCTATCCTGCCCGAAATCTTTCCCGATAAGAATTATTTCACAAGGATATTTTTTTTCAGGATTATTGTTTGTGTAAGCAATAAGTTTCTGCCCGATGAAAAGTTTATTGATGTCTTTTTCAAAAATAGTGAGCGCAAGATGTATGTCAGCAGGGTTCACTATTTCAAACAATACATCTTCTGGCTTTGCGTATTTACCTATGTTGACATTTACTTTTGAAACAAATCCGTCAATAGGAGAAGGGATGGTTATGCTTCGTGATAAATTATTTTCATTCAGCGTTTCGGGATTGATTCCGATGAGTTGCAGTTTTTCCGAAAGCGATTTCACCAATACTTTCTGCGAAGTGTAATCGGCTTGCGCTTGCTGAAAAATTTTATCACTGCTGGCTTTACTTTGATTAAGTTCTTTCTGCCGATTAAATTCCGCTTCGCTGAAAATGAGTTTTGCTTTTGCTGTTAAATAATCCTGTTGCAGTTGGATATATTGCTGGTCTTCCATCACTGCAATAGTTTCTCCTTTGCTGATATGCATGCCGGGCAAAAGTTTAGTGGATTTCAAATATCCGCCCAATGGAACGCTGATGGATACCATATTTTGCGGTGGAACATCAATCATTCCATTTACTTTCAGAATGGAGGAAATATTTTTTTGTTCCAGTTTTCCCGTTGCAATACTCGCATTTTTTAATTGCACTTCGGTAAGTTGAACCATGTTTTCGTTTACCGTTGCTTCTGTTTTATTTTTTGTTTGCTCGTTATTGTTGCAAGCGGTCAGCGTTGCAAACAAAATTGATACGATAATTATGTTCTTCATTTTATTTTTAGTTTACTTGTTTGTTAATGAATTTATTTTGATGATACTTTGATTCAGATTTTTTACTGCGTCCAGATATTCGCTTTGAATGGCGATGGCGTTATTGGTAAGCATTACCCATTCTAAATAATTGATGTCGCCATTTTGAAACTGAAGGTTGGCGGTTTTAATAATTACATCCGCATTTTTATTGGCGGTGCTTTCGTAATAATTTACTGTTTGCAGATTTTTATTGTATTCTAAAACTGCTTGCTGGTATTCGGTTTTCATTGTTTGCATTCCGAGCAAATAATTGTTCTGGGAAATCTGCCAGTATATTTTCATTGCCCCGATACCTGATTTTTGCGAGCCGAAAAATAAAGGGATTCCGATACCTACCTGAAAGGATTGAAAACGATTGGAAGAAGTATAAAAAATATTATCCGCTCCATTTCCCTGTATGCTCATATTATTATAGGTAGCAAAAAGATTCGGGAGGAGTTTTGATTTTTCCAATTTATATTTTGCAAATCCGATTTGTTGTTGTTGTTCTAATTGTTTTATAAATGGATTTTGCTGAATTGCGGATGTATCGGCTAATACAGGCGGAGATATTTTGAAATTACTTTCGGAGGGAATAAAATCTGTATTTGTATTGAGCAGTAATTTGAATTGCAATTTCAGAATTGCCAAATCATTTTCCAACTCTGATAACTGAATTTTAATTTGCCCCCGTTGTGTTTCGGCAGTTGTTTTTTCAAGAATGTTGCTTTCTCCTTTGCTGAAACGCTGTTCTGCATTTTGCAGAAAGGTTGCGTAAATGCTGTCGGTATGCTGTAAGAGTTTTTGTTTTTGCTGTAAATACAGCAATTCATAATATACTTCCGTGACTTGTTTTTTCAATTCATTTTCCTTCACGGCAACATTCAATATTCCGCTTTTCCATTCTTCGTTGAAAACAGTTTTTTGCCGTGCATATACCGAAGGGAACTTTATGTTTTGCGTTATTCCGAATTTATTATCGGTGAATGCGCTGTTGATTTGTCCGTAATCATATGAAACGGTTGTCTGCGGAATATCCCATGCTGTGCCTTTGAGTTTCTGTAAATAATCTGCGTTTAGTTTTTCATTCCGCAATGAAAGATTATTTTTCAGAGCGGTATCAATCGCACTTTGAAGCGTAATCGGGTTTTGAGCAGATGAATTATTTGCAAACAAAAATGTTGCGAAGAAAACTATTACTGATGCTGTAACATTTATTTTTTTCTTTCCGAATGAAATTCCTTTTTCAAACATGATGTATAAGATTGGTAAAACAAAAAGAGTGAGGAATGTTGCAATGAGTAAACCTCCGATTACAACGGTTGCCAATGGTCGTTGCACGGATGCGCCTGCGCCCTGACTTATTGCCATCGGCAAAAATCCTAATGCGGGAACTGCTCCTGTCATTAACACGGAACGCAAGCGGATTTTTGTTCCCTGAATGACTATTCTTTTTACATCGTCAACGCCTTCACTTTTCAGGCGGTTAAATTCCGCTATCAAAATAATTCCGTTCAGCACCGCCACCCCGAACAATGCAATGAAACCAACGCCCGCTGAAATGCTGAAAGGTATTCCGCAAACTGCCAGCGCAAATATTCCTCCGATGGCGGAAAGCGGAATTGCGGAGTAAACCAACAATCCCTGTTTCACAGAATTGAAAGTGAAATATAACAGAAGAAAAATAAGCAGTAACGAAACGGGAACTGCTATGGATAATCTTTGTTTTGCTTTTTCAAGGTTTTCAAACGCTCCTCCATAAGTGATAAAATATCCAGGGGGTAATTTTATTTGCTTGTCAACTTTTTCCTGTAATTCTTTCACCATACTTTGCACATCTCTTCCGCTCACATTGAAACCGACAATGATTCTGCGTTGCGCGTCTTGTCTTTGTATTTGATTCGGACCCTCTGTGATTTCAACTTTTGCAACTGCATTTAAGGGAATTTGCGTTCCATTCGGAGTGGGGATTAAAAGATTTTGCACATCCTGTAAATTTTTCCGTTGCTCTCCACTCAAACGCACTACCAAATCAAAACGCTTTTCTTCCTCGTAAACCAATCCACTGCTTTGTCCTGCGAATGCGGTGTTCAGCACATTATTGATGTCGGAAATATTCAAACCGTATTGGGCAATGGCAGAACGGTTGTATTGAATTACAATTTGAGGCATTCCCGTTACGGCTTCTACATATAAATCCCTTGCGCCCTGAACGGTGTTGCTGATGTCGCCTAATTTTTTTCCGTAGCGGGCGAGCGTATCTAAATTCTCTCCGAAAATTTTACAGACCACATCCTGCCTTGCGCCCGTCATCAATTCGTTGAAACGCATTTGCACGGGATATTGAAAACCAAAAGTAACTCCGGGCACATCTTCCAGTGCCTTGCTCATTTTTTCGGTGAGTTCGGGAAAAGTTTTTGCTGATGTCCATTCTGATTTATCTTTCAAAATAATCATCATATCCGTTGCTTCTATTGGCATGGGGTCGGTGGGAATTTCACTGCTTCCTGTTTTGCCGACAATTTTTTCTACCTCTGGAAATTTCTCTAATAAAATTCTCGCTCCTGTTGAAACTGCATTCATAGAAGTGGTGAGATTGCTCCCTGTGAGTACACGGGTTTCAACAGCGAAGTCGCCTTCTTCCAATGAAGGAATAAACTCACCGCCTAATTTTGTCATTACAAAAATTGCAATGAGAAAAAGTAAAACTGCTGATGCAATTATTGTTTTTGGAAAATTCAAAACTTTGTCAAGCGTGTGCTGATAGATGCGGTCGAGGCGGTTCATTATTCTGTCTGAAAAAGTTTTTTTGTGCGCAATCTTTTTGCTCAGAAATAGTGCGCTCATCATCGGAACATAAGTGAGCGAAAGGATGAATGCGCCAAGCAAAGCGAACACAACGGTTTGCGCCATCGGCTTGAACATTTTTCCTTCAATTCCTTCGAGCGCAAAAATCGGCAGATATACTATGAGAATAATTATTTGTCCGAACACGGCAGAGTTCATAATTCGGCTTACGGATGTTCCCACTTCTCCGTCCATTTCGGGCTGACTTAATTTATTTATGCTTACAAAATGTTTGCTGTGCGTGAGGCGGTGCATTACGGCTTCAACAAGAATTACCGCTCCGTCCACAATCAAACCGAAATCAAGCGCACCTAAACTCATTAAATTTCCGCTCACGCCAAAAAGGTTCATCATGATTACCGCGAATAACATGGAGAGCGGAATGACGGATGCAATTAAAAAACCTGCGCGGAAATTTCCGAGAAACAAAACCAACACAAAAAGTACAATCAAAATGGCCTCCATTAAATTTGTTTCTACCGTGCCGATGGCGCTGTTCACCATTTTTGTTCTGTCAAGGAAAGCGTCAATCACCACTCCTTCGGGCAATGTTTTTTGAATTAGCACGATGCGTTCTTTTATTCTTTCAATTACTTCATTGCTGTTTGCGCCTTTCAACATCATTACCACTGCACCTGAAACTTCGCCTTTTCCGTTGTAAGTCATTGCTCCGTATCGTGTCGCGCTTCCTAAACGAACATCCGCTACATTGCCAATCAAAAGCGGTGTTCCGTTAGGAAGATTTTTGACCACAATATTTTTTATGTCGTCAAAAGTTCCAACCAATCCTTCACTGCGGATAAATAAAACTGTCGGACCCTTTTCAATGTATGCTCCGCCTGTGTTCTGATTATTATTTTCCAGCGCAGTGAAAATATCATTGATAGTAATATTATTTGCAAGCAACTTTGCGGGGTCAACGGCAATTTCATATTGCTTTAAGTATCCACCCAAACTGCTTACATCGGCAACTCCTTTCACACCGAGCAACTGCCTTCTTACAATCCAATCCTGAATGGTGCGAAGTTTCATCGCGTCATATTTATTTTCATATCCTTTTTTTGCGCGTACAGAATACTGATAAATTTCTCCAAGCCCTGTTGTAACGGGTGCGAGCGTTGGTGTTCCAAAACCTTTTGGGATTTGTTCCTGCGCTTGTTGAAGCCGTTCTGTAACTTGCTGTCTCGCCCAATAAATATCCACATCATCGTCAAACACAATCGTAACCACCGACAAACCGAAGCGGGAAAAACTTCTGATATTTTTCAAGCCGGGAATGTTGCTGTTCACCTGTTCAATGGGAAAAGAAATAAGCCGTTCTACATCGGGAGCACCCAACGCTGGAGTGATGGTGATTACCTGTACCTGATTGTCGGTGATGTCGGGCACTGCGTCAATCGGGAGTTTTGTGAATTCGTAGCTACCGTAACCGATGAGGAACAGCGTAAATATCCCGATGACGAGTTTGTTCTTTATAGAGAACTGAATTATTTTATTGAGCATAGTTTTTTCTTATTGATATATGAATAATATAAGCACTAATTACAGCGATAGCCGTAACAAGTGCTTGCTTACCTTTCGGAAAGCAGATTAACCAATAAGAGCAGGGGGAGCGCGAAGAGAAGCGGAACAATTATAATTTTCAGGCGGTGGAAATTCCTGATAAGTTCCGTATTCTGTATTTCTTTCTGTAAAAGAAAGGTTAGTCAGTAAAGTGATATTAGGAAGAAAAAATAATTGCGATATAAAATCAGGGTTAACAATACTTGGGCTTTTTGCAGGAATGAAATTACCGTCTAATTGTCCGAAAGAGAAAATGCTGTGCTCTTGATCGTCATCATTGTGATGGTGTTGTGTGATTTCGATAGAATTGTCAAGATGGGGCGAGAGATTATGCCCCAGTAGAAAAGAACCGGCAATCGCTATTAATAATTTAGGGATTAATAATTTCATCGGGCAAAGATAAGAAAGTTTTTTATTCTTTTTTTTGCGTGTGGGATTCCTTCGGCAGGCGAGGGATAAATTCCGTGGAAAGCCAGCAGCTTCGCACATAAAATGATTTGCAGGTAGAAGTTCATCTGAGAGATTGCTTCGGAGAAACGACCTCGCAATGACGACAGAAAAAAAAGCGAGTAGCGAAAGCCCGACCCTGACACTTCGATCAGGGACGCGCCCAACTAATGTGTTTCGCTTTCCGGAGCGGGCATTTCAGTTTCTGTCTTGACCATTCCTTTTTTATGAGGAGCATGAGGATGCCACCCCACTATGCTAAGCATAATAAAGAATGAAACGATGTAAGCAAATGTAACGTGCCAACCGCCTTTAATATAATTGATAGTTGATTTTGCCTGAGGATACATATTGGAAAGCGCCACACCGGCTGAGGAACCAAACCAGATCATGGAACCGCCAAAGCCAACAGAATAGGCAAGGATTCCCCAATCATAACCACCTTGTTCAAGGCATAATTTGGTGAGCGGAATATTATCAAACACGGCAGAAACAAATCCTAAAGCGAATGCGGTATGCCACGAAGCGCCCGGCAATTCATTCACCGGCATCATGGAAGCGCAGAGCACAAGTGATAATAAAAAGATGGTTCCTTTCACTGCGTTCGGAACTTCTTTCCATGGTGTTTTTGTAAATGCAGCGCCTAGCAAAATGGCAATCCAAACACCGGCAGCGGGAAAATCAAGCGTCCAGTTAGTGATGATTGCGCCCGCAAGAATCATGGCGACCACAATAATTTTTTTCCAATCAATTGTTACACCGCCAACAGGCGCGTCTTTGGTTATCCGCTGATATTTGTCTTGCTGTTTTGCAGCGATGATCCCAAAAATCAGAATGGCAGCAAAAGAGGCAACAAAAGCATGAGTAACATCCAGCGCATTTACTCCGTCAATCCACATCATTGTTGTTGTTGTATCTCCCACAACGCTTCCTGCTCCGCCTGCGTTGCTCGCTGCTACAATAGCGGCAAGATAACCGATATGAACTTTCCCTTTAAATACTACCAAAGCAACAGCACCTCCGATCATGGCTGCGGCAATGTTATCGAGGAAAGAAGAGATAACCATAATCAAAACAAGGAGCACAAAACCACCTTTCCAGTCATTGGGAAGATATTCGGGTAACTTTTGCGGGATGCCTGATTCTTCAAAGAGCTTGGCTAAGATGGCAAAGCCGAATAATAATCCAAGCAGATTTAATAATGTGCGCCACTCTCCTTCGTGCCCATCTCCACCTATGATGTGGTGAACAATATTAAAATCAGTGACAAAAAGTAATTTAAAAATTAAAATGGAGGAAAGCCCTATTAAAGCCACTCTCATGGTCTGATTATGAAACAAGGCAACACCCAAAAGTGTGAGTGCAAATAAAATAAATTCAATCCGGATGGGGCATGAGTTTACCAGCTCGGTTATACTTGTACCTAAGTTGAGAAAAATGTTCAGCATAAATAAGGGATTAGTTTGGTGAGTTTACTAGTTGAATAAATTTTATAGTTCTATAAGGGAGAAATAAGGTAATAAAGCAGTAAGAAGCACTGTTATTTTTTTGATCTCGCTATCCACGACTTTTTTGATGCCATTGGCAATCCATGTGCAGATTTGAATGCGTTGTATGGAAGTACAGAATACATCTCCTGCAGTTTCCAGATCATGCTCTTTGCAATTGAGCCAGCGCAAATCTATCTGCTTGAATCGTTCGTCAAGAGCAGCGCATTGATTTACTAAGTCCCCTAAATTTTTTGAACTGACCGGCTTGCCTTTTTTCATCAGCAGATAGCAGTTTAGTAAATCATTCATACATTCTTTTACGCTATGGCAGATCATGAACGAAGCCGTATCGGTCTCTGCTTTCTGCCATGTTTGATTGATCAGCGAAAGTTTATCGCTTGCTTGCTGATACAATTCTTTAGATTGTTTCGTTATTTTCATTTTGAAGTTTTTAATAAGTTTTCTGATTTTGTGCAGGTATCTTTTTTCTCACAGTCACCGCAACATCCGCCACCGTAATCAAAATGATTTTTAGTTCCCATTTTTTTTGCGATGATTTGTACCACCACCCATCCTGCCGCTAATAAAGCAAGTGCAAGTACAGGTAAAATGTATTCTAAATAGTTTTCCATATTAATGAGAACTGAATAATCCTGCAAAGCCCATGAATGCCATTGATAATATTCCTGCGATGATCATATTTATTGCAGTGCCTTGAATTAATTTTGGGATGTAGGTCAGTCTTGATTCTTCCCTGATTCCTGCAAGCAACACATAAGCAAGAGTTATTCCCAGTCCGGCACCAATTGCATAAACTAATCCTTCAACCAATCCATAACCCTTGTTAGTGGCAAAAAGCGCAATGGCAAGTATGGCGCAATTGGTAGTTATCAAAGGGAGATATATACCGAGCGCTTTAAATAATGCAGGACTTAATTTTTTGATAACCATTTCAACAAACTGAACAGCGCTGGCAATTACAACGATGAAACAAATCATCTGCAGATAGGGTGCATACACCAGTACCCATTTATTTAAAGCATAGACACTAAGAGCTGTGATGATCATTACAAAGGTGTTTGCTGCGCCCAGCCGAATGGCAGTATCAATTTTTGTGGTGACTCCAAAAAAAGAGCAGAGCCCCAGAAAGTAAGCAAGAACAAAATTGTTTATTAATAAAGCGGAAACAAAAATCCAAACTAAATTTTCCATAGCTATTTTTTCTTTTGTTGTAACTTATTTATTTTTCGCTGAGCATACCAGCTGAATCCTAATAACAAAAATCCAAGAGTAATAAATCCACCCGGAGGAAGTATCATAATTATCCAGGGTTCGAATTTAGGTCCGAATAAAGAAATATTAAACAGCGAGCCGTTGCCAAGGATTTCACGGATTATTCCAATCACAGTTAGAGCAAACGTAAATCCTAATCCCATTCCGGCTCCATCTACAACAGAAAGCCATGGATTATTTTTTGCAGCAAATGATTCTGCTCTGCCAAGGATAATGCAGTTAACAACTATGAGGGCGATAAAAGCGCCAAGTTCTTTGTGAACATCCGGAACAAGTGCCGCCATAAAGAAATCAATGACCTGAACAAGTGTAGCAATGATTACAATAAAAGCAGTAATCCGCACTTGGTTTGGAATTATATTTCTGCAAAGTGAGATCAGCAAATTTGAGAGGATAAGCACGCACGTTGTTGCAATTCCCATAGCCAAACCGTTAATGACAGAGTTGGTGACAGCAAGCGAAGGACACATTCCGAGTATGGTAACGAAAATCTGATTTTCTTTCCACAATCCTTTTGTGAATTCCTCCATCGCCCGGCTTTTATTTTCTTCGCTCATTTTTTTGCTTCAGAAGGTTTATTGTCGTTGGAATTAATAAAATCATTTATGGGTCCTTTCCATTCTTTCATTGATTTATTCAGAAGACGAATGACGGCTTTTGAACTGATGGTTGCGCCTGTAATCGCTTCCACTTCGTTTGGGTTATGCTTTTCTCCATGCTTGGCGAATTTAATTTCAGGTTCAGTCAAGAGAGAAGTAAAGTTTTTCAGGAAGTCAGCTTTTTTAAAAATCTTATCTCCCAGTCCGGGAGTTTCTTTGCATTCCAGCACTTCATAGCCAATAATGATTTTCTTGTTGGCATCGTATCCCATTAAAATAGTGATTACATCAGCAAATCCGATCTCGCTGCCGAGTATTGCAAAGCCGATCATCGCCTTTGTGGAATCAAATCCCTGGTAAACAAGCTTTGGCGCTTCTCCTTTTGCTGTTTTATTCTTAATGTCAAACTCTGAAAGTTTTCCGTCTTTAAGTTCCAGCGTTTTGAAGGAAGTACATTTGGGTAATACTTTAAAGATGGCTTTTTCAATAGCCGCAGCTTTGTTAGCTTCAATCAATGGTTTGGTATAAAGATAAGTACTCACCATAATCAGACCGGCAAGAAATCCCGCAATACCCAAAGTCAGAATAAGCCGAAGGGAACTGGGTTCTTTTTCTCCGGTACTTTCCTGAGCAGAAGGTTTGTTGTCAGTATTTTCAGCTTCTTCCATTATTTTTTATATCCAAATGGTTTTACTTTAACTAAAATGTTTAGTAAAGGAGTTGCCGCATTCATCAGCAAAATAGCATACATCACACCTTCAGGGAGACCTCCCCAAAGACGAATCAATACAATAAAAATTCCTATTCCGATTGCATAAATCCATGCGCCTTTCGGAGTGATGGGCGATGTAACTAAATCGGTTGCCATAAAAATTGTTCCCAACATCAGTCCTCCTGAAAAAAGCATGAATACCGGACTTGGATATTTTGCCGGATCAATCAACCAAAAGATACCCGAGAAAATTACAACTGTGAGAATAATTGCAACCGGAATTCTCCAATGAATAATTTTACGGGCAATAAGATAAATTCCTGCGAGCAGAAAAAGTATGCCGCAGGTTTCGCCAAGAGATCCTCCTGTATTGCCGAAAAACAAATCCTGCCAGTTGGCAAACACATGGTCAAATTTCATTTTGGATAAAGGAGTGGCGGTGGTTATTCCATCTACATTATCAGCTTGAAAAAAAGGATAGCCGATGTTTGTTCCTCTGAAACTAAAATATCTTCCATCGGGTGGCGACCATGTTGTGATGGCAGTAGGAAATGCCGCCTGCAAAAAAGCCCTTCCTACCAAAGCGGGATTGAAAACATTCATGCCTAATCCTCCCCAGATTAATTTTCCCATTCCGATAGCAACAATTCCTCCGAGAAAAGCCATCCACAAAGGAAAGCCCGGAGGCAATGTTAATCCCAGCAGAAGACCGGTGATTAATGCGCTTCCGTCTTTTATTTTATCGCCACTGAAAAAAGATTTACTGAATAATTGTTCGATAAAAAAACACCCCGCAACTGAAAAAAACAGTACAGCCATTGCTCCCAGTCCGAAGAAATAATAAGCAGCTCCGATGATTGGAATCAAAGAAAATACAACCTGATACATAATCCAGGGAGTAGTTGCCTTGTCGTGTAAGAAAGGGGATGTAGAAACTGTTAATTTTTTTTCTTCGCTCATATTATTTTGAGATTACAAAGATTTTTACAAGATTACAGCGATAAAAAACCATAACCAAAATCTCTGTAATCTGTTCTGAAATCTTCGTAATCATTGTTTATACTTTTTCTTTTTCCTTTTCTCTGGCATTATGTTCCCGAATAATAGATTTTCCTACTCTGAAACTCTGCACCAACGGAATTCCCGAAGGGCAAACGTAAGAACAACATCCGCATTCAAAGCAATCCAATATATGATTCGTTTCCATTTCTTCCCACAGACCTTTTTTTGCCAGCATGCCAAGCAGAGAAGGATTGAGATACATGGGACAAGCTTCCAGACATCTGCCGCACCGGATACAAGTATATTGTGAAAGGTCTTTTACTTCATCCGAAGTCAGTATCAGAATTCCGGAAGTTCCTTTTACAACAGGAATGTCAAGTGATTTCTGAACCATGCCCATCATGGGTCCACCGAGTAAAATTCTTGCAGCCTCGGAAGTAATTCCTCCGCACAATTCCACTACATCACGCATGGGAGTTCCAAAGGGAACTAAAATATTTGCAGGTCTTTTCACTGCTGTGCCCGTTACGGTAACAATCCTTTCAATGAGCGGCTGTCCTTTTCGGAACCATTGGCTGATGGCGGCAATGGAACTGATGTTTGTTACAAGGGCTTCAATATCCAATGGAAGTTTTCCGCTTGGAACTTCCTTGGCAATGATGGCGTTGATCATCATCTTTTCTGCTCCCTGCGGATATTTTACTTTTAATGGAATTACTTCTACTGGAAGTCCTGAGTTTTTGGCTTTCTCATGAAGAATATTTATCGCATCAGGTTTGTTTGCTTCAATACCTATAAATATTTTTTCTGCTTTTAAAAAATGCTGGAGGATTCTGATTCCATCCATCACATCATCGGGATATTCAACCATTGTTCTGTGGTCAGAAGTAAGAAACGGTTCGCACTCGCAGCCATTCAGCATGATGTAGCGACAGGTTTTCCCTTCGGGGATAGAAAATTTAACATGAGCCGGAAATGCAGCGCCACCCAATCCAACAATGCCTGCGTCCTGAACCGAAGCAATAAATTCTTTCACATTCATTTCTTCATAGGACTTCGGAATAGAAGGAGTAAGTTGTTGTGTAGAAAAAGGATCTGCTTTGATAATTATGCTTTGAACCATTTGTCCGTTCGGATTCTCAGCAAGAGAAATTCCGGTAACAGTTCCGTCAACTGGTGAATGAAGTGCAACAGAAACAAAACCGTTTGCTGCTGCAATTTTTTGTCCTCGTTTTACTTTATTTCCTTTTTGCACCAGGGGTTTGCTTGGCGCTCCCAAATGTTGTGCAAGAGGTAAAATATATTCTTCTACAAAAGGCATTCGTTCCACCCTGCAATGTTCCGATAGCTCTTTGTATTCTTCGGGATGGATTCCGTGCCTGAAGGTTAATGTTGAATTCATAATTTCTTATACCTTATTCCTTGAAAGCATTACCAATTTCTCTTTCAGTTTAATTCGTATTTTCTGCAGATGTTCATGTTCAAGATTTGTAATTTTATTTTCAAACTCCTTTTTTGCTTCAGAATTCTTTTTTTCATACTTATCAGAAATATCCGTTTCCATTTTCTTGTGCAATTTTTCAGGGAAGTCCGATAACTCACCGCTGATTTCCCGTAACACCTGCCATGCTTTGATACATGACTCTGTAGCTGCAATCACTTTCTCCGATACGTTGTATTTTATTAACTCTGCATTTTGGTTGATTCGATATATTACTGGAGATTTTCCTGTTCGTTCTGATTTTGATAATGAAACAAATTCAGAAACTAGAACTGGTTTTCCCATTGCCTCATTATGAAGAATAAAATTTTCTTTCCAGGATTTCAAGGTGTAAGCCCAGTCAGCCCATGTTAAAGAGTAAGAGAGCGTTTTATCTTCTCCATTTTCTTTATAGACCAAATCGCTTTGCATCCAAAAAGATTCACTTTGAGGATTTCCTTCCAGTTCAATTTTTGACGAAAGCAATTTTCCATCCCGATGTGGATTGAAATTGAAAATCGGGAATGCTCTTGAACTCAGACTGAGGGAATGTAATTTCGGAAATGATTCGGAAGGAATTAAATGTTTTGAAGGTGCCGGAGCAAACACCCATGCTAAAGCCGGCTTGTTACTTTGAAATGCTTCTGACAATCCGGCAAACAAATGTTGCGGAACCGCGAGAGAACTTTTTATTACATGTGCATTTTGCAATGCCAATGCAGGAAGCAATGCTCCGACACCTCCAATAATATCAGCAGCGGAATTATCTATCGAAGGAACTGCATCATCAAGTACAATCGCCTTTAGCGGAAAATTGCAATCGAGCATGTTGCCCAGTGAATTCAAATTTTTTCCTGCAAGTCTGGCTCTACAGCCAATAAGAATAATCGGAGGGACAAGATTTTTTTCTTTTTCTGTTAAGTCATTCCATGTTAGCGAAGCAATCTGTGCATCGTTAATGCCCGGCTCGTACTTGCCGTTAATTTCAAGTTCTGCTCTTCGTAAAATTTTGATATTGTCGAGAACTTGCCGGATATGTCCCTGCACAATTCCTTTTGCAAGTTCCGGAGTGCTGCCACCCAGTTGAATTAACACAGGAGAAGTAAAATTATTCCATGGATATGAATTGCTCCAATCTAAAGAAGCATCTAATGCAATTCCCATTCTTGCCCTGCCTGTTCCTGTAGAACCATCGCTGGTAAGCCATTTTAATTTTTTTAGTGCTTCAGTCAGGTCGACTTTTCTTTTTAAACTTTTTGTATCCACCAGTTTAAGGCGATCTCCAGTTCCGAGTTTTTCAATCACCTCTTCAAAAGGTTTTCGGTCTTCCTTTATTTCCGAAAGAACTTTTGAAAGTGCTTCAAAGTCCTGTGATGGCAACGCAGAACCAAGCTGATCGTGAATGTTCTGGGACAATCCTGTAATCAATTCGTCAATGGTCTTTATTGCCTCTTTTATCTTCGGTTGAATTGTTGCTTCGGCAACTGCTGTCACCAGATGAATTATTGATTTGCTTGCGTCACCATCTTTGGTACTGCTTTTCCCGTTCAACGCTTGATTAAAATATCTGCTCAGCAATATTGCAGAGAATGAATTGTATTTTTTTTCATCCAGCAGCCGTAAAATAGTTTCACCGCTGGTATCGGGCATTTGCTCCCACAAAGAATACTTTTCCTGATGCACGGAAATGATTCCGGAATTTTGTTCTGTCATTTTCAGAGCATCATCATTGCAAACAGTTTCACAAACGGAACAACCGGTACAAGAATTAGTGTCAATCGTCAATGAAAATAATTCTCCACTTCCTTTTTTAATGAGTTCGGGAGTGTTGTAAAAAATATCAGTAACCGATATGGGCAATTTTTTTAAAGCGGAGGTTACTGATTCAGCATCTTGTTTTGCTGCCTGCAACTTATCGCCCTCCAATTTCATTTGTTGAGCGACATTTTCAAAGGCAGTCGGAATGAAATCGGATACAGAATAAATCTTTCCTTTGTTTTGTTTTATTACTTCGTGAATATTTTTAGCAATATTTTTTACTAAAGGAGTGAGTTGGGTAATCTTAACTCCGTTAGAACTTGAAATAGCAATACCCGCTTTAATTAAATTTTCTACGCCCATCACTAAAGGATTTATTGCTGAATGCGGGCAATGCAGAAAACAATCTCCGCATCCGGTACATTTATCCGAAAGGAAGACGGGCAAAAGTTTTTTCTCTGAAGCGGCATAATTGAAATTCGCAGTTGACGGGGGCATTACAGGAATTGCCTGAAACGGATCTGCAACAAGTTCTTCTGGATTTGTATGAAAGAAACTTGCAGTGTCATCATAGAACCTCGACAATTTTGTATAGGCAGGACCCTGATCGTTATATCTCCTGATTTTAGTTGTGATATTTGGAGCTTGGGATTTGGAACTTGGGATTTGGAACTTATTTTCCGCAGTAATTATTTTATTTTGAATGTCGGGATATTCCCTGTCAATCGCCTGCATCAATACCTGATGTTTGGGATAATTGGAATTGGAATGTGTGAAATCAATATCAATCCAGAATTTTGATTTTCCTTTTCCACCTGGCAACATGTTCGCTATTACCTCAAGCAAAGTATTTGAAGTGGGAATAGAGCCATAATTTCCTGAAAAAACTTTTAATTGTTTCGCTTCGGATAAACAAGAAACTTCTTTAAAAATATTCGAATGATTAATTCCTTCGGTTGCCTGCTCAAGAATAGTAATAACTTTTTTCCCTGCAAGAATCGTCTTGATTGCTTTAGCTGGGAATGGATTTATCTGAACAAGTCGCGCGGAAGCGGTTTTAATTTTATTCTTCGAATTATATTCGTCAATAGCTTTCACCACTGCAGGAGAAATACCGCCATAACTAATTACCAGATAAGAAGCCCATCCTAAATCCTTCCCGAAGGGAAGGACTTGCATACACCACTCCCCTTCCCTTTGGGAAGGGGTTGGGGGATGGGCTTTTTTATTAAGTTCCTGAAATGAATCATTAATAATTGCTTCCAGATGATTATAAAAATATTCCTGCTGCGCAGCTGTTTCGAGTCCTGCTTCGTTCAGTTGTTTTCCAGCACCGATGGAAACAGGATTGTCAATATTGAACCAGTTTGGGATTCTTTTTCTGCTTTTGCCGAAAATCATTTGCTGAGAAGGAGTAGGGCTTGAAATCAGAATGTCTGTGCTTCCTGCAAAATTTATCAGAGTTTCTTTTTCGGGAAATAAAATATTTTCTTCTGTATTACTAATTGATTCTTCCATGCAAACCACAACAGGAATGAGTGACAATTCAGCTATTCGATAAGAGACAAGCAACAAATCCAAAGCTTCCTGAGAAGTGACTGCAGAAAAAACCACTGCTCCTGTTTGCGAAAACTGATTTACCTGAAACTGAGATTCAACGCTGGAAAAAATTACAAGCGGAATATGCAATCTGACTGCATTCGCAATGCTTTCAATATTGGATGATATTTCACTTGAATTCAAAATAGTCCCTGCTCTCAATCCTGTTGAAGCAAAACCAATTGAAAAAGAAATATCACTTGAAGTTGAAAAAGCTAACGGCCGTCCGAAAATATTTTTATCGGCTGACTTGCTGCTTTCAGAAGACAAAATACTTTCGCAAATTGAAGAGGAAAGATACCATGCAGCATTTTTTGCTGACATGCTGATTTGTTTCCCCAATAGATTATGATAATTTGTTTTCATATTCATTTATACTGAGATTACAAGATTTTCGAAAAAAAGATTACGGTGATTATGTACTATTTCATCTCTGTAATCTCGTTTTTGTTTTTCTGAAATCATTGTAATCTTTGTTTATTGATAATAAACATTTTCTAAATCAGATAAACTTTCCACTTTTCCTATAGGCAGTTCTGATTTTTCTGTTATGTCAAACTGTTTGGAATTTTCCAGCCATACTATTGCATCTGTCGGACAGCGTTTGATTGCTTCGGGAGAAGAAAGCTTGTTTAATTCGTAATTAATCACGGCCAGATTATTTTTTATCTCTATCAATCCGGGTGCAGCATCGGCAACACATCTTCCGCAGGCAGTACAGGCAACTGAGCATTTATCTTCCGCATCATCTCCTTCCAACAGCGATTTGCATTGAACAATTAATTTCTGTCCAATAGGCATCAAAACAAATATTCCCTTGGGGCAAATTTCAACACAATCATTACACGCGGTGCATTTGACAATGTCCACAACAGGAAGTCCGTTGTCATTCATTTTTATAGCATCAAAAGCGCAAACCTTTTCACAATCTGCTAATCCTAAACATCCCCACGAACATTGTTTTGGTCCGCCAGCAACAAGCGCTTCACCGCGGCAAGTGCTTAAACCTCCTTTGTAATCCGCTATGTTATGAGCTTCATTTTTTCCACCCGCACATAAAAGGCGCGCGACAACTTTTTCTCCGATACTTGCTTCAACACCTATGTAACTTGCAATGCTATCAACTGCAACACGTGAACTCACTGTACATTTTCCCGGATTAATTGTTTTGTTAACTACCATTTCCGCAAAAGCGCGGCATCCGGGCACACCGCAGGCACCGCAATTTGCTTTCGGAAGCATTCCTTCAACAGCATCAATGCGCGGGTCTTCCCACACTTTAAGTTTCTTATAGGCGATAGCAAGAATAGCGGCAAACAAAAGACCAAGTCCCGTGAGAATAACTACGGCTATGATTATTTCATTAACCATAGATTAGTTAAATGGTTTCGCTCTTGCGATTAATTCTTCCAGTCCCGGTTCGTTTGGATTTAACGGCATGCCGGGATGAATACATTTTGCGGGACAAGCTTCTGCCGCCTTTACCATTTGAGCGTAAGTTATGGTTGTGGGGTCATCCACGTATGCCTGTTTCTCTCCATCATATTTGAATGCTCTCGGATATTTATCTGTGCAATCATTGCAGGAAGTGCATCTGAAAGTTTCAATCCAGGGTTCGGTAGAAACTGAAACTTCTTTTTCGATTGTGGTAACAGCAGGAGAAGTTTCTCCCGGTTTTATTTCTTTGGTTTCGGAGGAAGAAGATTTTTTTGAAATTTTTGTTGCTGGTGAAGTGGAAATGCTGTCAAGATCAAGCAGAATTCCTGCCAGTTTATCCATTGCTTCTCCGGCAGCAGTTGACCGGACTTCTTCTATTTGTTTTTCAAACTTGCTTTCAATTTCCTTAATCTCTTTTTCTTTTTGTTCCTGCAACTCCTGATGTGTGCGATTCACTGCCTGTTCAACATGATAACTGTTTACTCCGCCTAATTCCTGAATGAAATTCCAGAAATCCAAACGTTCTTTTGCGGCAATCACAAGTGAATAGGGCACTGCAGCTTTATGCAAAGTGTTTTCGTTATCTGCCAGCCAGATGAACGGAACTTTAGAATACAATTTCTCGGAAGACTGTTCAAGATATTCACTCAAAGGAATTAAATCTTCTGACCAGCAGGAAGGAGGAACAATAAATAAATTTTTATTGTTGACAGTATTCACGGCATAGAAATCCGCGAAGGTGAATGCCAGCTCAAGTTTTTCATTTTTTTCTTTATCGGTTTTTAATTCAAAAGAATATTTTGGCCAGTTTTTATCGGGTTGAGGATTAGCATTAATGTTAAATCTGCTTCCCCACCTTTTATCTTTTGCATTGTACGTGAATAAAGGGAACTGCCTTCCTTCCACTGCTGAACTGATGTCAAGAAAATTCTGACTCTCAGTATTATTTAAACCGGAAGAAATTAAAACATGAAACAAAGCAGGAGCGGATGAAGCAAGTCCCGATTCCATTCCTGATAAAAGATGAATTGGATTATGTGAAGCGCTTTGAAGTGTAAAAGCATTTCTGTGAGAAACAGCCAGTGCGCTCAGTTCCTGCTGAAAAGAAAGTAATTCATCCGATTCATTTCCGTTCTTATTTATTTTAAAAGGAGTAGGCCTGTTAATTGCCAACACTTTTATTGGTTTGTTTGAAGATATCAATGCAGAAAAATGCGGCAACTCTTTTCTTAAAAGATTTTGAGTTTCCTCGATTAAAACAACCGGAGGACAAAGTGCTGTTTCTTCTTCGGTGAAATAATGCCAGTTGAATCGTGTAAAATAATCCGAGTGGATTTCTTCGTCATAGTTATTTTTAACTTCTAACTCAGCAATCCTCACTTGCCCAATTAATTTAGCAAGCTTGGAAATATGTGTTTTGAAACTATCGACCGCGGATGAGCAACTTTCATTGGCAGCGGCAATTCGCACATCAAGACTCTGTAGCAGTTCTTTCCATTTGAAATTTGAATTTTCGGATAAAGCTTTACCTATATATATGATACTCTCATTGTTTAACAATAAATTTTCCGCGGAGTCCAGAGCGTTGATGCAATTAACAATACGTTCCGTTCTTTTCTTTGGCATTGACACCGAAGCGCTTTCGGGCATAAGCGTGTCCAGTTTTTTAAATTCAATAAGCGAATCAGCAAAATCAAAAGTTTCATCTTTTGAAACATTGCCCTTTTCAACTGCTATTAAATCCTGCAGCCCGGACTTTAAGCGGTGAATTTCTAACAGGAAGGTTTTTCTCTTTTGATGAAACTGATACTTTAGTAAATGAACGAGCAAGTGTATCGGTGTCTGTTGTGAAAATCCCAGCAGATTTCCTGTTGTCGGAAGATTGATTTTGAACTTTTCAATGTCTTTTAAGAAATTAATTCCGTCTTCGCCATTTACTTTTATTTTGGAAAGCTCATGGAGAGCGTTATCAACAGCGGATTTCAACGAACAGAAATTATTTGCTTTGGAAACATGTTTCCTGACGGAACTTTCGATCTTGGGAAAGTATTTCAATAAGATTGCTGCTTCTTTTTCTTTAAATGTTTTTTTGAAAGTGCGGCCAAGTAAATCAGAAAAGCAGCAATTTGCAATCTCATTTTCCTCGGATAGAAAAACAGGATAATCGGTGGTTAACTCTTCACTGGTAAGATATGGTGCGAGTAAAACGGGCATGAGTCCCGCGGATTCAGCGCCTTTGGGTTTTTCACCCGTGCGGAAATAATTTCTTATGGTGCGCCACTGGTTTTTTATTTCATCTTCTGTTGCTGCTGAAGGAGCAGGAAACTTGTAGCTTATGGTTTCTGTTTTGTCAATCTCTAAAGCAACTTCAACTTCTTGTGCGGATGTAAGTGCTTCTTCCTTCAGGAATTCATTAAACAGTAATTCTTTTGAAGTGTTTTTTGATTTCACCATATGATTAATAGGTTTATTTACACTGCATATTTATCTAGCTCTTTATTAATAGCGTCAAGGCGTTCTTCCACAGGCATTCCAATGTTGTGTGCTCCGTACTCATCGTAACGGGGGGCATTCTTATTCTGATAGAAAAGCCCGATTGGAATACTGTCTTTCAATTCAGCATATTCTCTTCCTTTATTAATATCGCTTGGATCGTGCTTAATAATATTTTTAAAACTTTTTTCCACCTTCTCATGAAGCTTAATTCCATTTTCATGCGTAAGCAATGTCAATGCAGTGGGATCTGTCACAGCCGCATCGTATAAATCGCGCATGTATACAGGGCATCGCTGAACCACGCGTACAAATGAAAATCCGGGATGCTCATATGCCGCTTTAATGGTTTCGTAAACATGAGCGGGATTCCAATCGGCAGTTTGTGCAACAAAAGAAACATTGGATACGCCCAGGGTCGTTTGGATTGGATTTATCGGAGGTAGAATAGAGCCGGCAGGATGTGTGTTTGATTTAGTTCCTCTAGCGCTTGTCGGACTGGTTTGTTTTTTTGTGAGACCATAAATGCTATTGTCCAACAGCAGAACCGTCATATTCATATTGTATCGGATTGCATGAATCCAATGTGCCGTGCCGATGGAACAACAATCTCCGTCACCTGTGACAACAAACACATTCAGATCAGGTCTGCGGAATTTTACGCCTGAAGCAACAGGAAACGCTCTTCCATGCAAGCCGTGGAAACCATAAGTGTTCATGTAATGAGGGAAACGGCTGCTGCATCCAATTCCGCTTACGAAAACAGTTTTCTCAGGCACTAATTGTTTTTCTCTGCACAACTTTTGCACAGAGGTGAGAATGCCATGGTCGCCACAGCCGGGGCACCAACGGGCTACACCACCTTCATAATCTTCCAATGAATAATGTTCATCACTGAGCGGAACATTGCAGAGGTCTGGTTTTAATCCGAACATATGGTAATTGGTTAAGAGCCCATCCTAAATCCTTCCCGAAGGGAAGGACTTTCAATCGGCTTATTTATTTATTTTTTTTACTCGTTTTATTCAAAATTCTACTTATTTTATCCAAAATTCGCTTCTGCAACACTACTTCATGGCTATGAAATAGTGTTGCAGAAAGCAAAGTTGGTGTTGTATATCTCCGTAATACTAACATTGACACTTATTTTGCTTTCAATTCTTCTTTTATCATGTCCAGTACTTTGCTTGGATTAATTGGCTGTCCGAAAACGTTGCTGTAACAATCCACATCCACAAGTGTTTGTGCTCTGAGAAGCCAAGCTAACTGAGCGTATCGTCTGCTCTTTTTGGTGATAAGCGGATCGCCAATCTTATCGCTGTAATTCAGTTCAACCGTTTTTATCTTTTTAAATTTTTTAAATATTTCCTCTAATCCCGGCTCAAGCGGACTTAAGAAATGTATATGCAAACTGCTTACTTTAAGTCCCGATTTTCTGGCTGAGGCAACGGCTTCTTCAATTGCGCCTTTTGTAGAACCCCATCCAACAACCAGTAAATCTCCGCTCTCATCACCATTCACTTTGGGCGGTTTCAATGTTTGCAGCACAGCAGCCATCTTTCTGCTTCTGGCTTCACTTGATTTCTGATTTATTTCCGGATCGTAAGCCACTTTGCTGTTATGGTCATGCGCTAGTCCGGTCAATCGGTACATGCCGTCTTTCTGTCCGGGGATTGGCCGAGGACTTATCCCGGTTTCAGGATCCCAGTTGTAAGGAGCGATTTCTTTTTTCCAGCGGCTTTGGTCAATGGGAGCCGCAAGCCATTCTGCATTTATTTTCGGGCGAGGGAAAGGTGAAACACCGGTAGCAAGATTTGCGTCAGTCAGTATAATAACCGGAGTGCGAAACGCCTCAGCAAGTTTTCGTGCCAGAATTACAAACTGAAAACATTCTTCAATAGTTGCGGGAGCAATAATTATTTTCGGAGCATCTCCGGCTTCTCCGTATAAGGAAGCTAACAAATCACCCTGTTCAACTTTGGTAGGTAAACCTGTTGAGGGGCCACCTCTTTGTACATTTACGATTACTAAGGGAACTTCAGCCATCACAGCCAATCCGATAAATTCTGTTTTCAAAGCAAGACCGGGTCCGGAAGTAATTGTAATGGCCGTTTTTCCTGCGTAGGAAGAACCAATGGCGAAACCAATCGCAGCAATTTCATCTTCGGCTTGATGAAGAATTCCTCCGGCATTTTCAATGCACTCGGCAAGTTTGTGAGAAGCAGAAGTTGCTGGAGTAATCGGATACATTGCGCATACTTCGATTCCGGCTGCCAAGGTGCCCAATGCAATGGCTTCGTTTCCGTTCATCACAACCTGGTCACCGGCATTCTCTAAGGGAGGAATTTCAAAATTGAGCTCTAAATTTTCTTTTGCCCAATTGTATCCGCCTTTTAAAAGGTTCACATTCGCTTCAAAAACTTTTTCCGCTTTCTTCTTGAAGATATATCTGATTTGCTCTTCCGCTTTTGTTAAATCACGGTTGTAGATATGGCAAAGCATACCAAGCACCCACATGTTTTTTCCTTTCCGCGCATCGGAAACAAATTTCATACATTCTTCTTCCATCGGAATTCCGATGACTTTATATCCTTTGGACTTAAAATCAGCCAGAGCCGTTGCGTATTCTTTTCTTATGGAATCAATATCGCTGTTTGCCCATTTGTTCTCCAGTAAAATCACCGTGCCTTCAGTATAAGCATCCTGAGATATTCGTCCGTAAAGTACTTGCTCGTTCAGAGCGACAACAATATTGGCATGGTCGCCCATGTTTGTAACCTTCTCCGAGCCCACACGGATGCGAATACCAGAAGCGCCTGCTCTTGACCTTGCGGGTGGCTGAATTTCGGCAGGAATAATCTCTACCGTCCAAACTCCATTTCCCATCTTGGCAGAAATAGAACCGAAACTTTGTCCGGCTTTTTGTGCCCCTTCTCCGGAGTCGCTTACAATTTCAACGACATGCTGGTTTACAGTAACGGCACTGCCTTTACTTTTCTTTGCAACCGGAATACTTTGTGTGGTGCTCATACTCATTTATTTTTGTTAAGAAAAATTGTTGCTACTGGAATTATATAATATGATTACACAGATTTTAGAAAGATTACACCGATTATGTTTATGCCTTTCATCGGTGTAATCTGTATTTGTCTTTTCGGAAATCGGAGTAATCTCAATATAGGATAAGTTTTTTTTGAAATATTTTTGTAAAATAACCTTTAACCGTCATATTAAACTATGATAAATGTCATTAATATAATAAGTAAAATATGAATTTTTTTTTCTTTTTTAAAAGTGATGGGATATTATGCTGAGATTACTCAGGTTTTTGTTCGAATGAATTCTTGTTGGGAAAATTGCGGAGATAATAACGGAGGCTAAAACCAAACTCCCAAAGAAAAAATCATCTCATAACAGGAGAGATTTTGCTTTGCAGTGCCTTCATATAATTGAAGGTTGCGGTATCTGGAAAAAACAACTTTGTTGGTGTACTCTAAGTAAACATATTTAAAAAAAGTAATTTGTATTCCCGCTTCTGTTCCAGCATCAAAGCCGCCAAACTGAAAACCTGAATTATTTTTCTGACTCATGATTGTATTTTCTACATGAGGATAAACAAACCCAATTCCGCCTTTCAGCAGTAGGTTTATATTTATTTTTGAAGAGTCGGTTTTTAAAAGATTTACCAGCCTCACTGCGTTGAATAAAAAGAAATTCGCGCCATTGTTCAATTGATAAGTGAGATTATCACCTGTGCGTGCAAAAGAAGAATCAATGGTTGACCTATGGTATGTTCCGGTGATATGAAGTGTTTGGTCAGGCACCTGATATTTTGTGTGGTCGAAATTTAATTCTGCGCTCCATTTTTTATTGATGCGATAACCAAGTCGGTAATTGTATTGAGGGATGGTTAAATCTTTATTAAATATCCCGGTGTTCCATCCCGGTTTGTCAACTCCCTTTACTTTCTCAAATGTGTACTTGTTTTGAAGAGATGGCTGGTTGATGCGGATATTATTATCTGCATACCATTCTTTATTATATCCCCATGAAAAATAAAACAGATGCTTGATATGCTTGGTTTGGCTATGAGAATTTAAAACCATCAGGAGAAATAGTACGGCCAATAAAAACTGTTTATTATTTATCATAAAGAAAAAATATTAAGGTAGATTTTTATAAGAAACTAATTAACACTGTCTCCTCTCAATATCCTGAATCTTTTCCTTGCTTCCACAGTAAATAAACTGCCTGGGAATTTGGTGAGAAGTTCTTCGTAAAGTTGTTTTGCTTTTTCGGTGTTGTTCAGATAAAGTTCATTGAGTTCAGCAAGTTTGAACATAGCGTCATCTCCAAGAATATCGAAAGAATAATTGTCGAGAATTTTCTGCAACTGGTCTCCTGCTTCTGTAAACTTTCCTTCTTTTATTTTGATCTGATATTTTTTATAGAGAATATCATCCGAGAGAGAAGTGTTCTGGAATTTTTGCAATATAGAATCCAGTGTGAGCAAAGATTTATCAAATTGATTTCTGAAAACAAATAAATCAGCGCGTGAGAACATACTAAGAGCGAGTGAATCGCCCTCTTCTTTTAAATTGTCGCTGATGGTGAGGGAGAGGAACATAGCGTCATTCGCAATTAATTTTTCCGTGGAACCTTTGAGTACATCCAACTGCGCCTGCGCCCATTTGAATTCTCCGTTGAAATAAGAAAGTTTCGCATTGCGGAATTTTGCTTCGTTGCCAAGCGGCTCGTGCTTGAAATCAAATTCAACCTGGGAATACAAAAGAGATGCATCCCAAATTTCTCCCGTCATCAAAAGAATATCTCCGAGTTCGAGTTTGCATTCCGCCTGTGTTGTTTCATTGATGCCCGGGAGTTTGATGGCTTCATTCAGCAAATCGCTTGCTTCTTTTGTTTTGCCCATGAAGAATCCCTGCAAGTGCGCAAGATTTTTTATCAGGATGGCAGTGCCGGAACTTTTTCCGAGTTCAGCCAGAGTGGAATTGAAATTTTTTTCAAGTTCCTGCAAATCTACTTGCGTATAATTAAATTTAGTAGTGACTTTTTTGTACAACGCATTCAGTAATTCCATCCTTGCGTTGATATAATTGTAATTCTCTTTTCCTTTCTCAATTACATACTGAAAACATTTCGCGCCAGTTTCATAATCTTCGTTTGAAACGCATAATTGTCCGAGCGCCATCAAGCGCTCTCCTTCTTCGTGCTTTCGTTTGTCAAGCGCTTTTGATTGCACATACGCTCCATTGAAATTTTTCTCTTGTATAAAAAACCAAATCAGCAATTCAGAGAAAACAGTTTTGTCGGGCTGTGACTGAATTTTTTTCATCAGTTCTGTTTTGATAATTTCATTTTTCTTCTCATCCTTGTCTTCCACGAACGATGGCTGTAATCCGTTCTGAACAATTTGCAGTTGATCATCTCCATAGTCAAGAAGAGAAAGATATTCATTCACCATTCCTTCAATATCTCCTTTCTTTGAATACACATCCGCAATTTCCGCGCTAAAAGGGTAAAAACCTCTCAGCAATCTCCTTCCTTCTTTATAAGTACTAATTGCGAAATCCCATTCCTGCAATTGAATGAATGCATTTGCAAGTGCAGTGATTTGCTGTTGGTCAGGATTTAATTGCCTGATTGCTTTTTCATATTGAGAATTTCCTTTGTCGGTTTCTTTTTTTTCTTTGTACAATGTACCGAGGTCAACAATGTAAGTTGGATTCTTCGGATATTGTTTGATGACTTTCTTGATCATTTTTTCCGCCTTATCATACTGCTGAAGTTTTACAAGGCAAAGCAGGAAGGGATTATAATAAGTAATCCCCTCTTTCTTGCTGAAGAATTTTTCATAATACACAATCGCTTTGTCAAACTCTTTGTTCTGGAGATATTGAAAAGCAAGTTTTTCATCTGTGGTTTGCGGTTGAGCGAATGCAGAGCCAAGAGCCAAGAGCCAAGAAGCAAGAAAGATGCAAATTATGTTTCTGATTTTTTTCATTTTAATTTTAAACTATCCGCAATAAAAGAAATTTGTATTTTCAATGAATCTAATTTTGCTGAGGAGTTTTTTGCTTTTTCTATTACTTTACTTACTGCTTCATAAATTTTCTGCGAGGCGTTCATTTCATTAACGACATACGCATCTGATTTATTTTTCTCGATCAAATCTTCTGTCAAATCGTGTTTCAGATCGCTGATTCTCTGCTGAGATTCTATTAAAGCGCGTTCAAGATATTTTTTATTATCAAGCAGATTCAGAATGTTGCCCGATTGTTCATAAGCATCCGACAAAAATATTGCCGTTCTTTTCTTCACTGTATCTTTGGAAAGTTTTTCCATAATGGAATGTAAATTCTCAGCGCAGGAATTATAAGAAGATCGAAGCATGCTTGTATCAACTGAGAGGAGATTTTTTTCTGCACTCAATAAAACAACTTTCGCGCTGTCGAGACGAAAAATTTCTTTGGAGTAATCGGTTTTATTCCTGCAGGAAAAGAAAAGCAAGCAAATGGCAATAAGCAATAGGCAAAAATGCTTCACAGAAATAAGTCAATTTGATACTAGCTTATTCAATTTCGCAATTCCTTGTTCAACAGTATCTGCTACTGTGAAAACAGTATTCAGTTTTGTGATGACGAGAAGTTCTTTAATTCTTTTTCCAACATTAGCTATCACCGCTTCTCCTCCTGCTTTGCGTGCTTTCGTCAGAATCTGAATTAAGATAGTAAGCCCGGAACTGTTGAGATATTTTAAATTCCCCAAATCAACTACAAACCGAATGTGGTTGTTCAGAATGATTTCATTCACTTCCTCTATGAGTTTGTCTGCCTGGTTTTTGTCAATCAAATCCCCTTTCAATATAAAGATGTGAATGTTGCCTTGTTTCTCAGATGAATAAGTAAAGAACATGGTGGTTGGTTTTGGTTTGTATTTTATTTTTTTTTGTTTTCGCATTTTCCTGCTTCTGAAAGTTTCCTGCAATGAGCATACAAATTTAATGAATGTGATGAGATGTTAAATGCAAGTATGTCTCCCATCTTATTCCTTATCTGCTGGATGCGCGGATCGCAGAATTCCATAACATTTCCGCAATCTTCACAGATGAGATGGTCGTGCTGTTTGTATTCATATGCTTTTTCAAAAAGTGAAATATTTTTTCCGAAATGATGTTTGACCACTAAATCACAGTCGAGCAAGAGTTCAATCGTGTTGTAAACAGTAGCTCTGCTCACACGATGTTTTTTGCTTTTCATTTTTGAGTAGAGCGCATCAATATCAAAATGCCCGTTGTCGGAATAAATTTCATCCAAAATGGCATAGCGCTCTCTTGTCTTGCGATGGCCGTGCTGCTCCAAATATTCGGTGAAAATTTTCTTAACTGAATCTTTTACTGCTGACATGGAATATATATTGAGCGAAGATATTAATTCGTATCGAATCGGGAAACATTCACCACTCCATCCACGTTTTTCAGTTTGGTCATCAGTTCGGTGAGGTGCTTGGTGTCGTTAACGAAAAGCATGATTTTTCCTTCAAACACGCCATCGTTGCTATCAAAACTGAGAGCGCGCATATTCACACTCAGTTCATCAGAAATAATTTTTGTGATATTGTTCACCATGCCCACACGGTCACTTCCTGTAACTTTTATTCCCGCCAGAAAAGAAATTAATTCCTGATTTGTCCATTTCGCCTTCACAACACGGTAGGCATAGTTGGCAAGCATCTTCGTGGCGTTCGAACAATTCACGCGGTGAATTTTTATTCCTTCGTTTATGGTGATGAATCCGAACACATCATCGCCCGGAATCGGATGGCAGCAGGGAGAAAGTTTGTACTCGATCTTATCCATGTTATCACCAATCACCAGTAATTCATCTGATTTTCCCCCGCGCACATTGCTCACCATCTGCTCGAGCGAAATATTTTCTTTCTTCAGTTCAGCAACCGGTTTGTTTTTTTCTTTTCTGAAATCTTTTATTTCTCCAGACTTGATGTTTCCTATCGCCAGCCGGTAATGAAGCTCCTGCACATTCGGAAGTTTGAAGCCAGAAACCACTTTATTTATGTTCTCGGTCGAGAAAGAAAGCTTCAGCGTTTTGAACCGTTTTTGCAAAAGTTCTTTTCCTTTTTCAGAAACTTTTCTTTTTTCTTCTTTGAGAGCGGATTTTATTTTTGATTTGGCTTTTGCCGTCACCACAAATCCAAGCCATTCCTGTTTCGGAGATTGTTTTGCTGAAGTAAGAATTTCCACCTGGTCACCGCTGTTAAGTGCGTAGCTGAGTGGCACGAGTTTATGATTCACCTTCGCGCCAATACACTGTTCACCAACCTTTGAATGAATTTCAAAAGCAAAGTCCAGCGCAGTGGCAGATGAAGGAAGAGAGCGCATTTCTCCCTTCGGAGTGAAAATAAAAATCTCTTCAGCGAAAAGATTGAGTTTGAAATCGTCTAAAAAATCAAGCGCGTTTTCATCCGCGCTGTCCAGCATGTGGCGAATTTTTTTCAGCCAGTCATCCAGCTGAGATTCTTTATCTACCGCATCTTCCACTCCGGTTTTATAGCGCCAGTGCGCGGCAAATCCACGCTCGGCAATATCATCCATCCGCTCAGAGCGAATCTGTACTTCCACCCATTTTCCTTCAGGACCCATCACCGTGGTGTGAAGCGCCTCATAGCCGTTTCCTTTGGGAGTCGAAATCCAATCGCGCAAACGTTCAGGGTTCGGATAGTAAAAATCCGTCACCACAGAATAAACTCTCCAGCAATCCGATTTTTCTTTTTCCTCTTTCGTGTCAATAATTACGCGTATGGCAAAGATGTCGTACACTTCTTCAAACGAAAGATTTTTAGTTCGCATCTTGTGGTAGATAGAAAAAATGGATTTGGGCCTGCCGAAAATCCGCAGCTTGAATCCGTTTTCAATCAGCGCTTCTAAAACCGGCTCGATGAATTTATTAATGTATTTTTTGCGCTCCGGTTCTGTCTCTTTTAATTTTGTTTCAATAGTGTGATACACTTCGGGCTCAGTGTATTTCAAACCTAAATCTTCCAACTCGGTTTTAATGGCGTTCAATCCCAAACGATGGGCAAGAGGCGCATATAAATATAAAGTTTCAGAAGCAATTTTCCGCTGCTGATGTTCGCTCATAGAGTTGAGCGTGCGCATGTTGTGCAATCGGTCGGCAAGTTTGATGAGGATTACGCGCACATCATCCGACAAAGTCAAAAGCATCTTACGGAAATTTTCCGCCTGAATGGAAAAGTTGGTAGGATCAATCACCTCCATCCCTTTTATTTTCGTAAGTCCATCAATGATCTGCGCAACCTTTTCACCAAACATTCCCTGCATGTCGGCAAGCGTCATGTCGGTGTCTTCCACCACATCGTGCAGCAGCGCACAGATGACCGAAGTGGCGCCCAGTCCGATTTCTTCTGCGCAGATCTGCGCCACGGCAATAGGATGATAAATGTAGGGCTCGCCAGATTTTCGCCTCGCATTCTGATGCGCTTCCATCGCCACATCAAACGCCTTGCGTATCTGAAGTTTGTCGTTCTTGTCTAACTTTCTCCTGCACGATTTCAGCAACCCGCGGTAGCGCCTGAGAAGTTCTTTCTTTTCTTCTTCGGTATCAATAACTGGTACATGGGTAACTTTTGACATAAATATTTTTTCTCCTTACAAAGTTAAGAATATTCCTCCTTCTAAAAGGGGTGTCACGAAGTAGCGTGGAATTTCTTGGGCATTTCCCTTCGGGTCAGGCTTGTCAGCAGTCACTTTTTTACTAAACGTAAAAAAGACATGACAATTGCCTTCATCCTTAACGTAAACTAGAATCTGAATTTCAAGTAAGTTATTTTCTTTCCCTTCGCAGTAAATAATTTTTCGTAGTGAGTTTTAATTGATTTCACTTCTTCTCTTGCGGGTTCTGAGTTACCATACAAATCATTTGTAGAATCAAGCAAGTTTATTTTATTCTCTGTAATAACTTCTAAAGTGAATTCATGCAGTTCAGCGCTGTCGGTTTTCAGATGGACAATTCCATTTGGTTTCAAAACATTTTTGTAGCGGTTTAAAAAAATCATATGTGTTAGCCGTTTTTTTTCTTTATTCGGCTGAGGGTCGGGGAAGGTTAGCCATATCTCGCTCACTTCATCTTTCGCAAAACAGCTTTCTATAAATTCAATTTGTGTTCTCAGAAATGCAACGTTGTGCAGATTTTTTTCTTGCGCATTCTTGGAACCACGCCATATCCTCGCGCCTTTTATATCCAGTCCGATAAAATTTTTGTTGAAATACTTTTCTGCCAGCCCGATGGAGTATTCTCCTTTTCCGCAGCCAAGTTCAAGCACAATGGGATTTTCGTTTTTGAAATATTCTTTATTCCATTTTCCTTTCAGTTTGAAATCATTTTTCCTTTCCGTAAAAAGAAATTCATGCACATTCTCAAAAGTGCGGAGTTCTGCAAAGCGCTGGAGTTTATTCTTAGGCATAGTGCGGATAGCGGATGGTTGCGAATCTACGAATCAAAGACATTCGTAATTCGTAGATTCGCAGTGATTAGTTATCTGTACCAATGAAAATTTTAATCGCACCACTCGACTGGGGACTCGGACATGCCACTAGATGTATTCCTATAATAAGGTATCTACTTGAAAAAAAATGTGAAGTAATTATTGGCTCAGACGGCAGACCGATTCAACTTCTGCAAAAAGAATTCCCATCGTGTGAATTTGTAGTAATGTCCGGTTACAATATTTCCTACCCGAAGAACAGTTCAATGGTATTGAAAATGGCTTCCCAGATTCCGAAAATACTTTCAGGCATTAAACGCGAACATAAACTTCTGAAAAAAATAATTAAAGAGAAAAAGATTGATGCAGTAATTTCTGATAACAGATTTGGTTTGTGGTCAAAAGAAATTCCTTGTGTGATTATGACTCACCAGTTGATGGTGAAGTCCCCGTTTGGTGAAAACCTGATTCATAAGCTTAACAAAAAATATATTTCAAAATATTCTGAATGCTGGATTCCTGATGTTGCTGAGAAAAATAATTTGTCAGGAGATTTAGCCCATAAGTTTCCTCTGCCGAAGAACGCAAAATATATTGGAGTGCTTTCACGATTTCAAATCCCCCATAGCTCCACTTTACATGTGGAAAATAAATACAAATTTCTCGTTGTGTTGTCAGGCCCCGAACCGCAGCGGACTCTTTTTGAAAAAAAAATAACGGAGCAAGCTTCTTCTATTAAGAAAAGAGTTCTGATTGTGCAAGGCATTACAGAAAAAGCTGAGCGCAGAAAGATTTCCCAGAATGCTGAAATAGTTTCGCACTTAACTTCTCTTGAATTGCAGAAAGAAATTCTCTCTTCGGAAATTATTTTATGCCGACCGGGGTATTCATCCGTGATGGATTTAGCTGTGCTTGGCAAGAAAGCAATCTTTGTTCCAACGCCCGGACAAACGGAACAAGAGTATCTGGCAAAGTATTTTTCAGAAAAGAAAATTGCTTATTCGATTTCGCAGAAAGAATTTGATGTACAAATTGCGCTGAAGGAATCAGAAAACTATTCCGGATTTATAGAAAAGTATTCGGGAGAGGAATTTAAAAGCGCGGTAGATTCTTTCTGTGAGATTGCTTCACGGAGTTTTTTCTGCAGATGCTGAAACAAGTTCAGCATGACAGCGGGACTGCCATTGACAAGTATGTGGAAGAATAAAGTAAAATATTGTTTTTCAAATACTTTCATTAATCGTCCCCAAAGCGCAACCATTGTCAATTTGAACGGTTTGATTTTATTAGTAACACTCGCAAT
>JACRAM010000060.1 GCA_016213405.1 Bacteroidota bacterium | reverse complement strand
TGGTCGCCATACTTTCGCCACAAATGTTTTGGAGAATTGCCCCGATGGAGATTTATGGACAGTTTCAAAGCTGCTTGGGCATAAAAATATAAACTCAACTCAGATTTACGCGCACGTGAGGGATAGAAAAAAATCAGCAGCTGTAAAAGCCCTTCCGAAACTAAGGGTAAATCTCTCAAAAGTTGCATGACAATTTTCAACATATCAATATCATCTATGAGGTTTTCTTAAATTTGAATTAAATTCTTATAAAATGGACAAAGAAACAACCAATAGTTTTTTAAATACTATATACAAAGCATCCATAACTCTTCCGTATGATTATTTAAAAATCTATATCAATGCAATGTCTTCAAATATTGAAAAAGACTTAACGAGTTACGAAGCTAAACTTGAGGAGCAAAGAAAAAATGAAGGGTTCTTTTCGACCTTTATGAAATCTGTTGTACATGAAATAAATAAAGTCAGCATTCCTAAATATTTTTACAATGCCACATTTATTTTTATTTATTCCAAATTTGAAGGTGATTTTAAAACGATATGCGAAGCCTACCAACAGCAAAAGGGATTTAAGTTAAGTGTTTCCGATTTGGGAGGTCAAAACTATATTCAAAGAGGAAAAACATATTTGGAGAAATGTTTTGGTATTGATATGCACAGTTTAAATACAGAATGGGAAGGCTTGACCAAATACCAAAAAGTTCGTAACGCTATTGTTCACAATAATTCAAGTATCATAGCAGAAAAAAATCGTCCTATGAATGAACAGAAGTTATTCCCTATTGTTTCTACTAATGCGAGTTTTTCTCTTGATGACAACGGAGATTTTCACATCAAGGATAAATTATACCTCTTAAATTTTTGCGACATATCAAAAACATATATTGAAAAGACACTTGAATTAATGGATAAATAATTTAAAATTATAAATCATGTTTGACCGAAATAAATTCTTCCGACAGTACCAAATAAAATTTCACCATGACCTGAAGAAATCACTTGAAGGATTTTCGGCATCGGAGCAAATTGACATTACGGATTCTTTGCTTGCAATCGCAAAAAATCATCTGAAAGATTCTGTTGATTATGACAGCGTGCAAAAGATAGTGGGCGAATTGCAGAAAAAATTCGGGAAGCGTTTGGTGAATTTTTATAACGTAAATCCCATCGAATACTTTAGCGCGGAATCCCTCAAGCATATTAACCTGCAATATGAGCTGAAAGTAAAAGATGCGGGAAGCAGTGATAATTTTTTCACGAAGGAAGAACTTGAAATTTTTTTGAAATGGGCGGTCAGCCAGTTTATACTGCAAAAAGAAATGCTTGCCCTTCAGTTAGAGCCTGAAGGAAGCAAAGAGGAGATAAGCGGAACTGAAAAAATAAAAACCAAAGGCAAAATCAAACGCGAGCGTGATGATAAAGCAACGCGGCTCAATCAGGAACAAACTGCTCTTTTAATTTATTGCCTTCGCAAAACACAAGTAATCCTGAAAGATGAATACCTTAATAATAAGGAAACTGGTCAGGCATTTTCAATACTCACCGGGTACAGCGCAGATACCATACGGCAAAACCTGAATAAATCGGAACTGGCGCGAATTGCTACGCAAAAAAACATTACCGCTCTATTACAGACATTAACTGACATTCAGAAGCTGATTGATAAAGAGATAATGCCAGAGGAATAGAAGAATCCACCCTTCCTGAACCCTCAAGTACCGAACAAAACCAAAAAAATAGCAAAATCTTTGTCGCGGATAAACCAATAATCCGTAACAAAGATGATACAATTTTTAACCAACATTTCCGAGCAAGAGTTCAAGGAATTCCTCAAGGATGCGCTGAAAGAAATCTTACCAGAGCAACTGGGCGCAACGAAAAAACAGTTGCCTGAAATTCTCGATGTACAGCAAGCAGCCGAATTTCTCAAGCTGAAAATTACCACGCTGTACGAAAAAACTTCCCGAAAACTTGTTCCCCATTTCAAGAAAGGAAATAAACTCTATTTCCATTTATCTGAGTTGCAGGAGTGGATTACGCAGGGGAAAGTAAAAACACATGACGAAATCGAAAGTGAGGCAATCACTTTTACGATGAAGAAAGCAGCATGAAAAAACAAAACAATCAAATCAATGTTTAACAATTAAAATCTAAATCAAATGAGAAAAGCAGAATTTCTTGTGCCATCAGAAGCAATGTTAGAGTTCACTGATGCAATGGCGAGCCGCCACCTGGACAACACCGTTACAGGAACTACAACAGAAGGAGAAATCGTAGTGGAGGTGAGCTACGAACGCGAAGAAAACAATGAAGTGGACGAACTCGAAAAAGTTCTCGAAAAAATCCGTGAAGAGATGGATGAAGAAAAGGATGAGGAAGAAGAAGAGGAAACCGAAAAGTAATCAGCAGCATCATTAACTAAAGAGGTGAGAAAATTTCTCACCTCTTTTAAAAAGAAAAATCATGACGTCACTAACATCATTGACATCAAAGCCTATGTCAGAATCGAGAGAATATAAAATGAAGACAAGAAAATGTTTGTATTGTGGTGGAGCAATTCCTCCTGACAAGCGAGCAGATTCAAAATTTTGCCACAACTCCTGCAAGGCGCATCATTGGGAAGAAAATAAAGGCAAGAATAAATCTACTGAATTAAAATCCGTTCCCGACAAAGAACAAGTTAAACCGCAGGTCGAAAAACCACTCGATGGTTTGCGCGGAGTTATTGAAAACAAGACGACAAATGACGTTAGTAACGTCAATGATGTCAAACAGACAACGGCTCCGATGATAAAAACGCCTGTTGTAGCCAAGCAGGTGACTAAAGAAACGCAATCATATAAAGATGCGCTCACGAAAAAAGAAAAGGCAGAATCCGATTTAAAGCGGGTCGAAAACCTCCTGACTACTTGCGAAAGCAAAATAGCCGATTGGGAAATTGAAAAAAGCAAACTAAAAGGTAAAATAAAACCCAAACGATATGCGAACCGCAGCATGGAAATGATGGATTTGGATGATACGTTTTGGGATGAAACCTCTGAATCTTTAACTCGTGATGCGCGTGAATCCGAAATAAATGAAAATATTTTTTCTTTAGCCGGAAATAAAATTAAACTCGAAGAAATGAGGACGACAGCAAAGAAAATTTATGATGAGGCGCAGAAAAAGCTAAATGGTATTCAGCAATTTGAAACCGTTCAGCATAAACCATCACTTTATGAACTTGGTATGCAAATGGATTTTTTCAAAAAGAAAGCACAAGAGAAACAAATCATACCT
>JACRAM010000059.1 GCA_016213405.1 Bacteroidota bacterium | reverse complement strand
TCTGACTTTAAAGAGTTTTAAAAAGAGTGAGGATTCTCTGTCTACGAACATACCTCAAGGGTTGTTTTGTAACGCATATTGCTCTCACTCTTTTTTTCTTTTAGTTGCACTAGTTTATTTAATTTCGCAAACATACGAGATACTGGCGCTCATTCCTCCGCATAACCTTTACTGCGAACCGTTCTTTGGCGGTGGCGCGATATACTTCGCTAAAAAGCCCTCTGAAATAGAAGTCATCAACGACAGTAATGGAGACCTGATTAACTTCTACAAGGTTGTCAAAACAAAATACAGGCAACTAGAGAAAGAAATAATTCCTACCCTTTACAGCCGACAACTACACCGCCAAGCTGCGAAGACGGTGCTTGGCTTTCCTGAGTTGTTTAACGATGTAAAACGCGCGTGGGCGATATGGGTGCTTGCCAATCAGAGTTATGCTTCCCGCCTTGATTCGCCTTGGGGCTATGACCGGAAAAGGAATACTTCGGCAAAGCGCCTGCACCACAAGCGCGACAACTTTACCAAAGATTACGCGGAACGATTGGAAGAAACCGAAATTGAAAATGGGGACGCGTTGAGAATTATCCAGACAAGGGACAGCCAGCAGAGTTTCTTCTACTGCGACCCGCCTTATTTCAATTCGGGCATGGGGCATTACAACGACTATACGGAACAGGATTTCGAGAACCTGCTGAAACTACTTTCCACTATCAAAGGGAAATTCCTTTTGAGTTCCTATCCTTCGCCATTATTGAAAAAATATATTAGGGAAAATAAATGGCATTCAAAGGAAATTGATATGCCTTTGATCGTAAATGCCAAATACAAAAACGGGAAAAGAAAAACAGAAGTGCTAACGGGGAATTATGGGATATAAATTCTTAAGATGGGGAAGGCTATCTTGAGAGACTTCAAATTACAATGACTGTGGATAAAATAATCCAATGCAAGAGGGTTGATTTTGTTTTGCAGCAATTGCTGACGGAAAAAGAAAGAGCCACATTGATGCGGCTCTAAAATAATAATTACCTGAAAGAAACTATAATCAGTGTCCCCAAAATACTTTATTACGTACTTCTTCAATGATTTTTGCTTTCTTAGGATTAGTTGCTAAACTTATTGCTTCTTCTATTTCTGATTGCCAAAATTTATCAGTGACATCTTGATACGTTACCAGTTTCTCAATAGTTTTTTTAGGAAACGATTTATAAAGAGGCTGAATCATACTGCAAGTAAAATTTATATTGACATTTTTCAAACCCTTAAACGAAATAGCAATTGGTTCATGTTTTTTAAGTTGTTGAGTTATCGTCTTTGCAACTTGAACACCAAAAGTTCCTAAAATAGCTTCAGTAGTACCGATTTCTTTTTTAATACTTATAGTTTTCATAGTATTCGTTTTTTAATGAACAAATTTATTGTCTTTTTATTCATTATACTTATAATTGATAGTTTGTCAAGTGGCTATCGATTTTTCTTGTATGTCTCTTAGGTCAAGCAACTTTTTAAGATTCGTAATAATCCTAATGCTGGTAAACTTGAAATCAGAATCGTTGGTCACCATAGTCCAACCTTTATCCATACAAAGGTAGTAATAATAAAAGTCATTGATGCCACAAAAATTATATTTTCTATAAAGCGATAAAATTCGCGTCATTTTCTTACTTGAAAAATCGGGTATAACTGGATGTATGTAATTTGAATATTGATTAAAACGAATTAATAAAAAATCACATTGTGTTTTATAATGCTCAGTTTCTCTGTAATCGTTTATATCATATTTATAAATGAATAACCTCTTATTTTTGTATTTTTCTATTAATTCCTCTTTTTTCTCTTCCCATTGTTGTATGCAATATGCTTCTTTAGCGCGTTTAACAAGGTAGGTTCCCACAATTTCAGTAAATAGCACACTGGTCATAACAATTTTAGGTCTATGTTTAAAAATTTTCTCCCTTGATAAATTAAGGGAAACGACCTTATCAAAAAAATCTATATAGGGTGCAATAGTTTCTGGCGCATCCGCTTTGTTACCATAGAACAAAATATAAATCCAAACATTTGCGTCAAAAAAATAATATTCATTTTGACCAATTTGTGGCAATGTATATTCGGCAATATTTTTAATGTTGTTAAATGACAATTTTACTCAGTTTAGAACAAATGTATAAGATTTTTTGTTTATATGTGATTTTTGCTTTTTCAAGTTAAATAAAGAGCCGCTCTCACGAACGGCTCTTGTTGGCACAATGGCGCATAGAAACCTCATGCATTTGCCACCAACTTCTTCAGCAGGGAAATAACTTCATTTAGGTGCTTCGTGTTTTCAAGAACGATAGTGCATGACGCCCCATTCCAGAATTTCTGAACTTTCTCTGTCAGCGTTTTCACTTCGTGATGCTTGATGACTTTGCGGGTAGCCTTGTCGGGATTCATTACCACTAGAGAAATTTTCTTTTGGCTGAAATGAAAGAAAGCGAGGTTGCGGTTCTTGCGCAGGGAGATGTAATACTTCTGCGGATTGAATTGAAGCGTTTTATCCGCCTTCAGCAATTCCGCTTTCATCTTTCCGTAAACAGCTTTTACCTCCTCCGCCACATCTTCCATGTGATAATCCTCCGTGTAATTTATCTTCTCCTTCACGGCATTGCTTTTCGTTTTTCTGTTCTGAATCTCGGCAAAGCCGGGATACATGGTGATGATGGTTTCTCCTTTGTTGGAAAACTTTTTGATATGGATGGGCTTGACCGCCTGCCATTCGGCATAGGTTTCCCTGAATCCGGCAAGTTCTGGTCTCGCGCCTTCAATAATGAGCAGAATGTCTGGCGCGCGCCCGATAATTGCCTCAAGCAGTTTAACAATGTTGTTTTCATTGTTGCCTAATTCCTTACGAATGGACTTGCTTTTATCGATAACAGATTCCACTTCGTTCATAAGCTGGATGCGATTATCCTGATTCCTGAAAAGCGAGAATATGCTTGTCATCCGCATGCAGAATGCCCCGAAGTTTTGTTTGGAATGCAATACTTCCACAACGTAGAGTTTAGGTTTCTCCGCATCCCTGATGTCAATAAGGAAAGCAGGAAGAGCATAACTTTCCAAGAATTCCGGCATGATTTTTTTGCCGTCAAGAACGATTACGTTTTCCCCGAAAAGAACTTTTCCGTTTTGCTTCACCAATTCCTCAAGTTCTTTTTCCGATTGAAACTTTTTCGGAACAGGATTGTCAATCGGCTGTCCGTTGATTTTTACCTGCAGGGATTTACCTTTTAAGATAAAAAGACTGCTGTAGTCAGTGGCAGAGGCAGCTTGCTCCTTTTTTTCATTTGATGTTTTTGTTTCCATGATGCATGGGTTTTAGTGTTATTGATTTTTGAATGAACTGTTATTTCCATGCATCATAGCTCTGGGCTTTGTAGGAGTCCAGTCGTAAGAATGGCATAGAGCAGAAAAAGGAAATTGTCCAGCAGGAAAAAGAAAAAGCCGCGCATAGTGGCGGCTTTTGTGTAAGAAAATCAAAACATTACTGCATAAAGGAAATAAGTTCCTTCAGTTCTTTGCTGATGCGCGTCAAATCACCGACATATCCCCAGTTCAAAGGGTTTTTCTTAAATATTACTTTGTGGTTTTTAAATTTCATATTTAATTGCTTGAGCAAAAACTGAACTTCTTTTAATCTCTTTTCATAAGCTTCTTTTGCTGTTGCGGCAGTTATGTCCGCTATGCCTTTGCTGTATAAATCCTCCATAGCGATGTCGCGCATGATGTCGCTCACAGAAAATTCCTCTTTGACGGCAATTCCTTGTAGTCTTGTCAGGACTACATTTTCTCCTTCGATATGAGCGGAGTAATTTTCCGTGTCATGACGGAGTTTAAAAGAAGGATGCAGCGGCAGGATGTCGCCTTTCATCACAAACGGGCGGATGAAATCCTGCGCGGCACCACGGGCGGTGAGCGTTTTTGTTTTTTCTGATTTGTTCAATTTGTCTTTTTTCATAGTGTTTGATTTTTAATGAACGGTTTTGTGGAAGAGCATAACTCCGATGAAAAGCACAGTCAAGCGAATGGTTAAAAAAACGCCTGATGCTTTTAACATCGGGCGTTTAATCGCTTTTAGGAGGCGAATCATTATTCCCCAATTTGCTGATGGTGATCTGTCCCATCGTTACGTTGACTTCTATCTGGTCTCCCACGTTAAAATCAAAGTCCTTGAGAAACTTTCCGGCAATGCGGATAAGGGGATGAAAGTATCCGCCATTATAACCGTAATTGCCGTAATACACTTTTTGCTTCCGCCTCCGCGCGGCTCCAATAACAATTTTTGTTTCCATAAAGAACAGTTTTAAAATTCCTGTGCGATGATAGCGTGCGGTGTTAAAGCAGGCAAGTGCGATGCATGGCAGAGAGCATAAAATAAAATATGTCCATAGCGGAAAAAGAAAAGCCCGCTGAAGTAAACTTCAGGCGGGCTCTCGCGCTGGGGTTCGCTTTTCTTCCTTACAGAAAAAATTTGCGACCCTTAGATACCATGTAAGCTCTGAATCAAAGAAGAGTCAATAATCAGAATTATCAGACAGTAGAAAAGTTTTGTGTCAAGGTGATTATCATATACAGCGTAATTAAAACAAATTATTGTTTGGGATGTTTGGATTTTGATAAGAGTCCCAATCGTTTTGCTCTTCTAATCTTTTCTGCCGTTTTAAGAATATATCTGAAATTAATATTTTTCAAATCATTTGTTATTTTCTCTTTGTACTTCTCCTCAAGAGAATCAAGAACTTTTTCAAATTTATCATCAGATAATGATAATATTTTTTCAATTTCATTAAGGCGCGTAAGAAGTTTATTCTTTTTTTTCATTGCTGATATAATTTGATTAAAGATTTAATCTTTTCTTCTATTTTTTTCATAACCCTTTCCTTTATTTTCCTAAAATTTTCCTCTGTTATATTATATTTACTGCATATTTTTTCTCGTTCTTCCTTGGGAATGTTATGTGGTTTATAGTGTATCGTAATAATTACAATATCAAGTTCACGCTCATTCAAAGAATCCAATATATCTCTTACCACTGATTGTTTTTCTGATTCTGCTTCTTTTATATTGTATTCAGTTGAAAGAGTATTGCTTATTTTATCATAAAAATCATAGTTAGAAGATAAAGAAGAAAAAGATTTAGTAAGATTCCGAGTAAGCAAATCAGCAGCATACCCGTATGCTGATTTGGTAAGCCATTTTATTATTGCATGTCTAAGATGAGTTCCTGTCTTATATCTTTTTATATAAAACTCTTTAATCATGTAAAATTTCATCCACGCATGTTGATATAAATCTTTAGCCATTTCTTCGGGATCATCAAAATAGAATACATCCTCAGCGATTTTTCTGCAAAAAGCAAATACTTTATATTTTAACTCATCGTGAATTCTTTCTAATAAATAATTAGATATTTTTCCACGTTCCCGTATTGCCAAATCAAAAACCCATGCTTCTTTTTGTTTCATTATAATGACGTATTGTTTACCCTACCTACAATCTGATATTTATAAACTTTAAAAAGTATTTATGTCACATTTTACAGATATAACTATAAAGGGAGTTTAAATACAAAATGTTTCACAAGCAAATATAAAATAAAAAAAATTGCCCCGTCCATTTATTAGATGGCGGGGCTGCAACAGAAAAATCTATCGCAGTCTCAGGATATAGGGTATCCAGAAACTTTGCTAGTATAGCATAGACAGAAATATGAGTCAATAGTAAACTCCCGAATTCTATCTTTCTATCCGGTTTACCCATCAATATTCCTGAGGCGCACAAAACAAAATGCGCCAATGTCAAATAAATCTTTAGAGCAAGAAATAGATGACCTGTATCAAACAGGGATTTCTCTTTTTGCTCAATGGAAAGAAAAAGCATTGGCAGCTATTCATCCTGAATATTCGTCACAGCCATCATCTATTCCATCCCCACCTCAGTCAATCACAAATTTTGAATGGACAGCAGATAAAAAATACATCATGGATTTGTATGATGTATTTGTAAAGTTGAAATTTATTACGTCCAAAGAAGTAGATTTTCAGACTAACTTTTTTCCACGCTTTTATAAAAGCATTCCGGCCTTTTCTCAGATCAAATGCAAACAATCTACTAAAAATCTTATCTGGGTCTTTGACACATTACTGGATTGCCGCGCCATATCAGGAAAAAATGATTTAAGAATTTTTTTGCCCTTGCATTTTATAAGTAAGAATGGAAAGCCCCTTAAGCCGAATTGCATTAAACAAGAATTGTATGAAATACGAAAATTAAAAAAAGCAGAGCAATACCCTGATTTTGTTTTGACGATAAAAGAAATTTTCAACAAGAAAAGTTTACTCAAAAGTTGACTGAAAAAGTAAACTTTTATAATGAAAATCGTAAATGAATATATTGATTTTCTTTATACGAATGAATATCTTAGCCCCATGAAAAAAGAATTACTCCCTCTATCAGGAATATTTTTCAGGCTGGCAGTTCTCCACGCACTGAATGAACTGGGAGTAGAGTCTTCTCATTCCAAAGAAGTTCCACCGCCAAAGTCAGCCAAGAAAATAGGTCATTCAGAAACTCCAAAGAGAAAAAACGTAGAGATAAAAAATAAAGTAATGAACGTGTCGGATTCGAAATGCTAGAACTTATCTCCATACACCAAGCCGCCCAGCAACTCAACTATAAAGACCTGCGCCCTACGAAGGTGTGGATATCGCAGCGCGGGATTCCTATGTTTAAGGTAGGCAAAGGATTTTGCCTTTTAAAAGAAGATTTTGAAAACGCCTATTACTTTCCGATTATTTCCTTTTTAAAATATAAGCAGTCGGTTGCTTCTCAAAAACAATCAGCAAATGAGCACGAAATTTCCTCGCAGACAATATGGACAAACTATGCCGAAGAGTTATCATCCTGCACGATGCGAGCAAGCAACGAACCATTGTTTCTTAAAAAAGACCTGCGCGTGAAGGGTTTAACCGTGTTCTGTTCGCATTGCCAGCGAAATGTAACGGATTTTTGCACAGAGGGAGGAAAATTGCAACAGTGTGAATACGGGCGCACTCACAAGTTCAAAGGGTATTCATATGTACCCGGCACAAAAATCCGTAAAGTGAAAATCTATGATACGGACGACCCATATGAAGCAGCCCGCCTGCACATTCTTTTCGATCAATTGGTGAAAAAAGGCAGGTATGAAGATGTGGGCAAGATGATTAACAGGAAAGAAACCATAGGCAAAACCAATCCGCAGTTTATAGAAAAAGCCATGGAGAGCTACCTAAAAGTGTTAAAGGGGGAATCAGAATATGAATTTTCACAGCAGGCAAAATCACCCGCCCACATAAAGGATACGGACAGAACATTTTCCTATTTCAAAGAAGCATTGAGAAAAATAAATATGAATCCGGAAACTACGATGGCAGGTGAAGTAAATGACAGAGTAGTAAATGTCTTTCATAATTATTTAGTCAAAGAAAGGGGATTTGCTAACAATACATATAATCGGCACATGACGACCATGCGCACCTTATTTAATCATTTGAAAAAGCAGGAAATTTGGAACGGAAAAAATCCATTCGTTGAGGTGAAGAAAAAGAAAGTTACCCCAGAAGTAAATATAGTTGAGGTTAATAAATTGCTTTTAATGATTGATTCAATGAGTCCTGAAAACGCCATTCAAATATTAGGAACAGGAGAGAAAAAAAATCACTGGCACTCATTTTTAAAACAGACATTCCTGCTTGCGCTGATGACTGGATTGAGAAGGGAATCGCTGATTTCTCTGAAGTATTCGGACATACAAGAAAATGAAAACGGAATTCCCAGCGTCATACAAAGTTCTAACCTGAAAGTAAATCGCATCAAAGGCTACGAAAAGGAAAATGAAGTGCAGCAATATATTCCGGTAACGCCCCAGCTTCGTTCGCTGTTGTCCGAGCAGTTGGATTATGACAATAATCGAAAGTCGGAAAAATTTCTTGTTGCCGGTGAAAGCACTATTCAGCGCAAAACATTAATGAACATTCTCAGCAGGTCGTTCACTCATTTTTGGAAGCAAAAATATCCAAATGAAGACATCCAGTTCTCTGATTTGAGGAAGACATATATTTCGAGACTGACTTTGGCGGTCGGCAGCAACAGCCGGATTCTGACGGGGCATGCATCGCAGGATATTTTGGAAAAACATTATATACGAAAGCAGATGATCGCGGAAGCAATTTCTAACACGGAAATATTTCCCGAGTTGGATGTTAAGAAATTGGAACGGACTAATGAGCTTGAACAAGTGCGGGAAAACAAAAAGGAACAAACAAAAACAATTGAACGATGAAAGGGCTTTGGAAGGCAATAGGCAGGCAGGCGAAAAATAATATCTCACCCACTTTCTCACCCAGTCGTAGCGAGGGAGGGAGTCGAACCCTCGACCTTTGGGTTATGAATCCAATGCTCTTACCAACTGAGCTACCTCGCCAAATGCGTCACAAGCGTTTTAAAGAACTTTATTACCCTTTCTGGCGCGGTGTCAGCCTTATGAATCCTGTGCTCTTACCAACTGAGCTACCTCGCCAAAGGGTGGCAAAGATATTAAAATCAATTACCGAAAAAAGCGGATTTTGTTGGCTGTTAAAGTTTTTTTTATACATTGCCCGCGCTTTACGATTCGTTATGGCTAAAAAGAAAAAGTTAAAGAAAAAGAAACTTGCACCTAAGAGCAAAAAACTCAAGAAGGTGAAAAAGAAAGTTGTTGCTAAGAAAAAGGTGAAGAAGCGTAAGAAGAAAAATCCGGCAAGGAAAAAAAATGTAAAGCAAAAAAAAATCAAGAAAGAGAAAGTTAAAAAGAAAAAATCTAAGAAGGAGACGAAAGTAAAAGCGCCACCTGCAAAAGAAATTCTGGAAGAAAAGCCGAAAGAAAAACCTCCGCCCGTAGTTAACGAAGTGGCGCTGGCAAAAGCAAAGGCAAAAGCGCTGGCTAAAGCAAGACTTAAATTAAAAGAGAAGGAGAGACAAAACATTCCTGCTCAGGCAACAGACCAGAAAGCTTTTGATAAGCAGTTAAAACTTGCAGAGCCAAAATATAAATTGATTCTTGAATATATTATTCATGCCTCCATGCCATTGCTTTATGATTTTATTACTTCTCCAAGCGGAATGTCTGAATGGTTTTCTGACGATGTAAATATCAACGGCAGCGTGTATTCGTTTTTATGGGAAGGATCAAAACAGGATGCGCGTGTGCTTTCGCTGAAAGAAAATAAATTCATCCGCTTTCAATGGACAGATCGTGCGCCCAACAGCTATTTTGAATTCCGAATTGAGAAAAACGAACTCACGGAAGAACTCTCGCTCATTATTACTGATTTTGCTGAAACTGAAGATGAAAAGAACTCACTTGAAATACTTTGGCAGGGACAAGTTCAGCGATTGATGAAGGTAATCGGCTCTAAAGTTTAGTTTGCATAATTCAAAACTTTTATATCTTTGCTTTAGAATTCAATGAAAATTATTTCAAATAACGTGTGGTGGCTGAACTCTAATGAGTGAACAGCACTGTCATTATTTGACTAACTTATAACCGAAAGGTCTGCTGTTCTCAGCAGACCTTTTTTTGTTGTGCGCCATCCATGTTCTTTTACTATAGGGTGCAAGTCCCGAACACACGTTGATAACGCGAAGTGTTAGCTGAAAGCAAGTGCAATGTTGCGAGGCATTGTGCGGAGGAAGCCGAAGGCAAAAGCAAGTGA
>JACRAM010000058.1 GCA_016213405.1 Bacteroidota bacterium | reverse complement strand
GGAGTATTGTTTAAATCATCGGGGTGGGTATCGTAGATGAAAAGTTGGGAGAGTGTGAGGTTGAAAGCGGTTGCCAATGTTTTTGCATAGGTGATGGAGGTATCGGTTTTTCCTTCTTCGATGAGCTGGAGCTGGCTGATGCAAATTTTTGTGAGGTTGTTGAGTTTTTTGAATGAGTATTTATTTTCTGTATGAAGTTTATGAATGTGCTTGCCGAATTTAACGCGTGTGTCTTCATCGTCAATGTTTTTCATGCATAAATATGGCATGAGGAAAAATTTATTTGTACCGATGTATCGGTAGATTGGAAAGATTGTTGAAAAGTTTTTTATCCGGGATTACACAGATTTCCGAAAAGGCAAATACAGATTACACCGATTAAGTCCTGTGAAATTGCCCCTCCAAGCCTCCCCCATTGTGGGAGGGAAATACTGAGGAAACGAAAAAGTTTATTGCACAATTACCTTCTCGGTATAAACTTTATCTGCTGTTTGCACTTTTAAAAAGTAGATGCCTTTGGGTTGGGAGGATAAATCAATAGCCCACCCAAGCCCCCCTCTGTCCCCCCGAAGGGGGGAAGTTCCCGAAGGGAGGGAGTTAGATTGATAAATAACCTGACCGAGGGGGTTGTAGATGGAAATTTCTCCCACCGTATTTTCTTTTAATTGCAAAGTAAAAATGCCAGTGGAGGGGTTGGGGGTGATAAAATTACCACCGTTGCTATTTAAAGTTTCTTTTTTCATTTCTTCTTCATAATTATTATTTGTAGCAGTATCATTCATAAATCTGTTATTACAACCAAAATGGCCGCAATTAAAAAAAGTACATTCGCAATTAAATGAAGTTAATGATGCTTCAAATGTGCTTCCTTCGTCTACTCCAAATCCCTCATTTAATTCAATAAAATCGTGAGCACGAAACTTAATATCTGAATTATCAGTCACCATCGTAAAATTAAAATTATTATCCATTCTTGCTGTGATTGAAACAGATGTCAAATAATTTTTTGTTTTATTGTGCCATTCTTTGCCTTCAAATACTTTATCAAACTTACAAAATGTACAATTAGGAGGGTTTGGCGGGGGATCAAGAATAGTGCTGCATGGCGGGCAAATGCTTCCACCGCAATTAATAGGTTTAGAAGCATCTGTCATGCAATCTTCATCGCCATCACAAATTGTGTTATTGCAATGTGCGGGTGTAGAATTATAATCTATTCCTTCACATGTGAAATCATTGGTATTAAGTGGAGCTAAATAAGGTGATAGGATATTCCAAAATTCTGAAATTCTACCAAAAGTTGCCAAATGACCATTATCATTACAAGATGTACCAGTTGTTGCGCTCACTATACCAATAATATGTTTTAGATTACTGTATAAGCCACCACCAGATGAACCAAACTCAATTCCATTATATGGATTTGTTATATTATTAAATGGCGCAAGCCAATAATTAGAAACTCCTGTTGTACAAGGGGTGGCACCGCTAATATTGACAACACTTAAGGGGACACTAATTAATGAGAATTTTTTATATTCTGAAAACCCGGGATAATGAATGCAAGCAGAAGTTGAAGGGGTTTGTCCAGAATTATCCCATCCACTCATATAAGTTGAATAATTTGCATCCATACTAGATAATTTAAGTAATGCAAAATCTCCATCATTGCTTCCTACTACATAATTAGCACCACTAATTGTCTGTGACATGGTATTCGGTAATCCGCCACATACAATTGCCTGATAATTAAATACAAATATTGCATAATCATTAAGCATATCCAATTCCGCAAAAGATATTTGACAATCACGTACATTATTTATTAATTCATTATCAATGTTATGAAATGCAGTAAGTAAATAAGGTGTGCCGTCTAATTTTTGATTATTTACTATGGTTCCAGATCCTCTTATACTTGTAAAAGCAGGGGTTGTAAAAAGAAGCTTCACAGATGATCTTATTTGATTAGCCCACCCTTGAGTTTCGGGGCATGTAACATCAAAATTACAACCTGATAAGGTTTTATTAAAAATATCTTGAAAAGCATGCCCGATTTTAAATATGTGAAAATGGCTTAACTGATCATTATTGACTGGCTCTAATAATTCAAGAATTATAGATTCACCTTGTACAGGTTGAATCGTAAACTTATTTGATATAACATTATTTAAGTTTGTAAATGCGCCAAGCACCATGCTTTTATCTTCGTTATATACATATAACTCTGCATCTTCACTTAGAAAAAAGTCATCAAAAAAAAGTTGAATTGAATACGCTGTTTGAGATGTGATTTTTATTCTCCAAATTTTATCCCTGTTTGTCAATGTGTCCCAACGCCCAGAATTAGTTAAACTAATATCTACATCTACTGGAGAACTAAAAATTTCAAAAAAAGAGTCGTTTTCAAATTGAGTTTTTAATGAAATACTATTCATGTTGGATTTAATAACCTCTGGAATTGGAATAGTCTTCTTGTTTTCGGAAAGTAAATTGGAAAACGAAGGAGGATATCCACCGTAACTCCTTTGAGAAAAAGTATTTATTGATAATGTAATCAACAAAATAATGAGAATGAATATTCTTATAATCATGGATAACTTTTTTTAAAATGAATAAATAATTTCCCTTCGATTATCATTATTTAAATGCGGGTTAATAATAATTTTAGCTGACTTAACATTTGTATATTGGATTTGCACTTGTTTTTTCAACGCCTCTAAATTCCAAGAATAGTAACCCGATAATGCAATAGGATTATCAAAACCACAGGAATAATCAAAGTATAATAGCAAATTCATTTCTGCTTGATTTGAATTATTTTTGATGGATTTTCCGTCCCAAATTAAATAAAATGGCTTAGTACCTCCGTATGTCAACGGAATATTAATGCAGTCATTCATAAAATATAATTCCTTGATTGTATCGTCAGTTCCAGATGACGCATTAAAAGATAACATAAATATATTGTAATAATAATGATTCAAAAGATTCCATATATGATTACCATTTATTGTATCTAAACAGGAATCTGGAAGTAAAGCATTTTGATACAACGAATCGCTAATTACTAAATCATTGCCACATGATTGGGATGGATTGAAAACAGGAACATCTTTTTCACAATGGCTATTTGCAATTGCAATTAAACTGATAAAAATTAATTTCATTTTTTGTTTCATGTTGGTTTAATGTTCTGAATATTATATTATTTTTTCTCTAACTCTTTTATTTTTTCTTTTAATAATTTGTTTTCATTTTCTATTTTTTCTATACGTATAAAAAGTTCGGTTATGTCCAAACGGTCTTCTTCTACGTTTTGTAAAAGACCGGAAAAGTTAGTTCCAACATCCAACCCGTCTTTTTCCATTACAGCGGCAGCGTCCATCTTAGGTAAGCGCTTATATATTTTGTAATATAATTCCTTTTCCTGCCATGTCATTTTATTGTGATCTTTTTCAAATACAAAGTCGCACCCAACAACATTTTCTATTCGTAATTTTTTTGCATACACAGCTCCACATACGCTCAACCTCATTCCATTTGGTTCGCTGCCAACAACTTCAAGTCTCATTGGATAGAAAGGAGTCCCGCTATTATCAGTTGCACCAGACATGACCCAATACCATCCTGAAGTTCCCATGCCATATCCTAAATAAAGTCCATTAAGAGCATCAGTTGTTCTCCATGCAGAACCTAATGGGGCTTTTAAGATTGTCCTCCAACCGAAAGAAGTCCATATATCGTTTGGGTTTCCATTGCTATTATCTAAGTGTATACTACCATTAAGAATATCTAATTTGGATTGCGGAGTAGTTGTTCCAATTCCAAAATTTCCAGTCACATCATCTATTCTTGCACGTTCTGTTCCTATGGGCGCTTCAAAAATCAAAGGGCTGTTGCTGGCATAGGCAGAAGCCTGAATTTTACCATTGGTAATAATGCCTGTTGCTTTAATATTTCCTGCAACTTCCAGTTTTTCTGTGGGATTATTTGTTGTTCCGATTCCCACATTGCCATTTCCTGCAACATAAATATCGGTTGTAAATGTTGTTGGGGTTCCGGGCAGCGCAGATACATCTAATCTGCCAATCTCAAAATCCTGACCGGATGCTCTCCAAATCCCCGCTTCGTGCCCGGGATATTTCATCAAGCCAACTCTTTTATGCCCGCCTTCATTTACAATTAATCCCTGCCCTTCGCCATCTATATATATAGAACCATTTTGTATGTGGAGTTTTTCTGTGGGGGTGGTTGTTCCTATGCCAACATTGCCTGTATTACTGTTATAAATATCAGTTCCGTTGCTTGCTGTTATCCACTCGCCCAAAGCATTTCCATTCAATAAATACTGAGTTGCATTTATCACTCCATTGCTGTTAAGAACTACAAATGGAGAATTTGCAGGTGTGAAATAAGAAGGATTGTTAATAGAAATCAATGGCATGTTGTTAGTCCATGTGTTCAGTTTAATGCCATTGCCTCCATTGTTGTCAGGAAAAATATTGAGGGCTGTGTTTATATCATAGTTGGGAGCCGGATTAAAGTTCCATCCGATTTGCGCTGAGTGCGCCATTTGGACTTGGTCTCCCAGATAAACCGTTCCTCCTCTATTGGGCAGGGCGCTGTTGGTGTTGATGTACGTGTTTCTGCCGCAGAAATTATTTATCTGCAAACTGTTATTTGTTTGTCCATTGTTGTCTGTACCTTCCACTTCAAGCGTACCATTACCTGTGCTCCAATCAGAACCCATTAAGAAAGCGGAGTTAACATTATCATGCTGCATGGTTGAGAAAATTTGTGTTTGCGGCATGTGGGCATAAGATACATTATCAATTGGCATTGAACAGAATGCTGCCGGCAATATAACTGAATTAGTTTTTCCTAAAGTAAATATTGCAGGAGATGTTCCATTTGCAGGAGTATACCTGAAACCATTTTGATTATCGAACATAAAGCCCTGCGAACTGGTAATTTTCCCGCTCACTCCCACATTCCCCGCCACACTCAGCCGTTCACCTGCGGATGGCGTGATGCCGATGCCCACTCCTTTGCCTGCACTGTCTTTTTGCAGCACCAGCGCAATGGCAGTATCGGTGGTGGAAACTTCGGCATAGCTTTTTGCGGTTTGTTTTTCAATCATCAGGGAATGATTCACCGCCACGCGGCTGAGGGCGTGAAGGGTGTCAATGATTAACTGAGAGGTTACGATGCTGCCGGAAGTTACTGTGCCGGAAGAAATATCTCCGCTGGCGGTGATGTTTCCGGCAACGCTTAACTGCCCGTTGCCCACCCTCGCGGTGTTTCCCATCATCACACTGTCGGCATCGAACATGATTTTT
>JACRAM010000057.1 GCA_016213405.1 Bacteroidota bacterium | reverse complement strand
TCTGACTTTAAAGAGTTTTAAAAAGAGTGAGGATTCTCTGTCTACGAACATACCTCAAGGGTTGTTTTGTAACGCATATTGCTCTCACTCTTTTTTTCTTTTAGTTGCACTAGTTTATTTAATTTCGCAAACATACGAGTTATGCAAATAAAAAATCTCCGTGGACAGACAATCACTTTCAATCGTGACAATCTCGCAAGCGGACTGTATTTCGTTCGGATTTCAACTCCCTCTCCCAGCGGGGGAGGGACACAGGGAGGGGGCAGTGAGGTCATTGCAACAGGCAAACTTGTAATCACCGACTGACCATTACTTCAATCTCGCCTTCAGATTATTATCAAGCGCAGTTAAAAACTCTTCCGTGTACAAATAATGTTTCCCGTGCTCCACATTATTTCCGTGAACGCAAATTGCAAGGTCTTTCGTCATCTTTCCTGACTCAACCGTTTCAACGCAAACCTGCTCAAGCGCTTCGCAGAATTTTATCAGTTCGGCATTGTTGTCAAGTTTCCCTCTGAAAGCAAGTCCGCGCGTCCATGCAAAAATAGAAGCGATAGGATTTGTTGAAGTGGGTTTTCCTTTCTGATGTTCGCGGTAATGGCGCGTAACTGTTCCGTGCGCGGCTTCGGCTTCCATGCTGCTTCCATCAGGAGTTACAAGAACGGACGACATCATGCCCAGTGAACCGAACCCCTGCGCCACCGTGTCGCTCTGCACATCACCATCATAGTTTTTACAAGCCCACACGAAAGCGCCATTCCATTTCAAAGCCGAAGCAACCATGTCGTCAATCAAACGATGCTCGTAAGTGATGCCGGCTTTTTCGTACAGCGATTTAAATTCTTTTTCATAAATCTCCTGAAAGATATCCTTAAAGCGACCGTCATATTTTTTCAGGATGGTATTCTTGGAAGAAAAATACAAGGGCCATTTTTTCAAAAGCGCCACATTGAAACACGACTTTGCAAACCCGCGGATGGATTCATCGGTATTGTACATCGCAAGAGCCACACCATCTCCTTTGAAATTATAAACTTCAAACGACTGAGCAGTTCCGCTTTCCGGAGTGAACGTAATCGTGAGCTTTCCTTTTCCCTTCGTCACAAAATCCGTAGCGCGGTATTGGTCGCCAAACGCGTGACGCCCGATGCAAATCGGCTTGGTCCAGTTCGGCACCAGTCGCGGAATATTTTTGCAAACAATCGGTTCGCGGAAAACGGTTCCGTCAATAATGTTCCGAAGCGTTCCGTTCGGAGATTTCCACATTTGTTTCAGGTTGAACTCTTTTACACGCGCTTCATCGGGAGTGATGGTGGCGCATTTGATGCCCACTTTATATTTTTTTATCGCCTCAGCAGCGTCAACAGTCACTTTGTCATCCGTTTGGTCGCGGTGTTCAATTCCAAGGTCATAATATTTTATATCCAACTCCAGATACGGAAGGATGAGTTTGTCCTTGATATATTTCCAGATGATGCGCGTCATTTCATCGCCATCTAATTCTACTACCGGATTTGCAACTTTTATTTTTGACATAAAAAGAGTATTGAGTGTTGAGTATTGAGTAGTGGGTATTGAGATTAATAAAGTGGACAAATATACTTGAAATAAAAAAGGTGTGGTGACGTTTTAAAATTATGGAAAACTTTATCTTTACATATCATTATTTTAAACTTCATTCCAAATGGCAGACGAATTAGAAAAAATCCTCACAGAGGGGGGCAAAACAGTAGGCAGTAGGTAGTAAGCAACAAAAAAATATTACACCTTAATTTCAATGCCTGTTTTTTTTATTTCGCTGATAAAAGGGTCGCCTTTGGCAAAATATTTTTTTGAAAAGGTATGGGGTTCTATTATGGAGAAATGAATATTCGCCTTCACAATTTTTTTGCGGTCGGCAAGAGGGAAATCGGTAAAGTCGTCAGACACAAGCGCCACATCAATGTCGGAATATTTTGAAAAGGAACCGCTGGCGTAAGAGCCAAACATTATAGCTTTATCAATATGCACATTCAGCATGCTGCAATAACGAATATATTTTTTTACGGTTTCTATTGCAGTTTCTCTTTTAGACATTTTGAGATGGATTTAATTTGTTTGACGTATTGTTCTGCTACATGCTTGGTTGTTTCTTTCACAAGGTTGTTTACATAATCGGGATACCTGCCTTCAATCTGAAACCAATTCAGCACATCTAAAAACTCCATATCGTTATCATCCAATTTTATTTCTGACAAATCAAGTATTCGTACGAGATTATGAATCTTTGGAGGATAATTTTCTTTATGACTTTTCACCCACAATGCTTTGGCAAGCTTTTCTAAATATAAATGCCCGAAGAACAATGCGTGAACGTATTTTCTTCCTTTCATCAGGTAATTCATCACTTCCCAATCTTTCTCTGCGCTTTCCAGCCAATATACGATATGTTGTTGTTTGTTCATTTGTTAACTAACACAAAGATAAAAATTACAGAAGATTACAAGCAAAAATACAGATATTCCCTGTGAAATATGAAAAAGGCATTTCACAGGGTTAAAATTATACAAGTAAAAAATATTAATTCATCGAAGGGACAGAGACTGCAAAAACTTCTCCTTTAAATTTTTCGCCAGCCCGCTTTCCTGTTCTTTCATCCTCTCAGGATGCCACTGTACGAGAAGTAAGAAAGGTTTGTCTTTAGGATTTTTCCATTCAATGGCTTCAACTATTCCTTCTTTATCAATGGCGGTTGCTTTCAACCCCTTGCCAATCTTTTCTGCCGACTGGTGATGCGCGCTGTTTACAATCCAAGCCCCCCTCCATCTCCCCCCGTTAGGGAGAGGGCTTGATACAATTGCAGACAAACAAGAATTTTTTTCTATCTCTACCAAATGGGTTTGGTCGTAGCCCTGCGCTTTTGAGTGGCGCGTTCTCGTTTTTCCCTGCAGATCCGGAATGAGCGTTCCTTTGAAATATACATTCGCTATCTGAAGCCCTCTGCAAATTCCGAGAATGGGTTTTTTGTTTTTCACCGCGCGGGCAATCACTTTCATTTCAAATTTATCCCGTGCTTCGTTCACATCGAGTTTTAATTCTTTTCTCTTTTTCCAGTACTGTGGCTTGCCGTAATATTTCGGATGCACATCTTCTCCTCCTGATAAAACAATGCCATTGCATCGGTCAACATCCGCCACATTATTTTCTTTGGGAGAAAGTTTGATGATTTCAACCTTATCTGAAACAAACCAGTTTTCATAGTTAGCCCAGCGGTTGCAATCAGTGATTCCAATAACAAAGCCCCTCTCCGTCTCTCCCCCAAGGGGAGAGGGAATTTTTTTTTTTGCTTTGTGGTTTGTCTTTTTCATTTTCATTCTCCCTTCCCTTGGGGAAGGGCAGGGATGGGCTCTTAATATCCAAACACCTCTTCCAGCGTCAACCACTTCACCGCTCCGTACTTCTCCAGCACTTTCTGGTCAATTAGTTTTTTATTTCCGAGAACAACGATGGAGTACTGCTTATTGCTGATATGTTCGGAATGAAACCTTTTTATCACGTCCATCTTCATAAGCTGAACCTGTTCATATACATCCTTGCGTATGTCGTGGTCGAGCCCAAGTTTTTTCGCGTGCTCATAGTCGAAAAGGATTCCCGTCTTGGTGATTCTTGAACTGCGTATGTTTTCCAGCACTGCTTTCTTGGAAGCGTTAAACACCACGTCCGATTCAGGCATGCTCTTCATCAAACCGAAAAGTCCATCCATCGCTTCGGGCAATTTATCCGCCTGCGCTCCAATGTACGCTTCTATGTAATTATTTTTGTCAATGCGGTTCGCTTCAATATAATCCGCATACACAGAATAGGCGAGCGCTTTTGACTCGCGCAGCTCCTGAAAAACGATGGAAGACATTCCTCCTCCGAAATATTCATTGAACAAACGCATGCTCGGTGCGAGGTCTTTATAATACATTTCCGATTTAGACACGAGCAAAATCTCCACCTGCGCCATGTCATAATCAATGGCGAAAACTTTATTCATGGGCGTGGGCAGTTCTTCAAATTTTGTTTCGGCAGGAATCAGCTTCACCGCGTCAGGTGTTTTGTGATACTTGTTCAGCATCACAGAAATCTCTTCGGGCTTCATCGAACCGTAATAAAGAATACGGTGCTGAAACGATGTAATTGATTTAATGATGTCAATCAATTCTCCCGGCTTCAGCGAATGCAGTTCTTTTTCCGAAAGAATATTTGTGAACGGTGAAGCGGGACCGTACTTCGCATAGTTGAACATCGCTTCAAGAATAGAATTCTTGTCAAGCTTGGCATCGCTTCTTTTTTTCAGAATGTCGGAAGCAAGATTGCTGAGCGCTTCGGGATTTGGTTTTGCATCGCTCAACAGACTTTCGAAGAGCGCGACTCCCTTTTCAAAGTTTTCTGACAATCCGCTCAGATAAACATACGACTGGTCTTCTGAATTGAAAACACCAAAACTGCAGGCGAGTTTGTAAAACTCCTGCTGTAGCTGCTCGGGAGAATATTTGGATGTGCCGAGATAAGGCAGATACTCAATCGCCACAGGAAGTTTTTTGTTGTGATTGCTTCCCATATCAAGGATGTAATACATGGTAAAAGTTTTGCTCTCTTTGTTCTCCGTATAAAATACAGGAACGCCTGCGGTGAGCGAAGTCGAACCGTTTTTCCTTACGGTAAACTGCTGAATATCTTTCGCGTAGTCAAGGAATTTCGGTTCAACCGTATCAGCAGGAGTATTAATAATATTTTTAAGGAAAGGACTCTGCTCGTTGCGGTTTGTTTCCACAGGGTGAATTTCAGGTTTGTCAACTTTCTGAACGTTATTGTCTTCTCCCGTACGTTTGTACACCACCACATAATTGTCACCATAATATTTATTTGCGAAGTCAATGATTGCCTGTTTCGTAATTTTTGAAAGATTGTCAATATGATTCACGTAGTCAGACCACTGAGTACCTTCAATGAACGCACTTACGTAATCATTTGTTCTCCCTCCGTTATTCTCGTAACGTTTAACTTGTTGAAGTTTCATGTTGCTGATGATAACGGATAAAAGCCAGTCCGGAAAATCCCCTTTCTTCACTTTGTCTATTTCCGATAGCAAAAGTTTGGTAAGGTCTTCCAGCTTTTGTCCTTCTTTCGGGTCGGCAGAAAAAATATGCGCGGAATAATCTTTCAGTGTCATCGCATAACAATTTGCTGAAAGAGTTTTTTGTTTCTGCACAATGTCTAGGTCAATCAAGCCCGCTTTTCCGTTGTAGAGAATTTCATTCATCAGTTCAAGCAGGTCCGCTTCTTTTGTTCCCGCACCGGGCAAACGAAAACCCAGCGTCATCGTTTCAGGAAAGGGACCGACCACTTCTTTCACAATAGGAGATGCAATCGGATTTTCTACAGGAGGATTGAACGCAGGAACGGGTTTTGAAATTAATCTTCCCATTGTCTGGTCAATCCATTTGATAGTGGAATCAGGATTCAGGTCTCCTGCCATGCAGAGTGCGATATTGTTCGGAACATAATACGTGTGGAGATATTCTTTTATTTTTTTCAGCGAAGGATTTTTCAAATGCTCAATAGTGCCGATAGTGGTTTGCGTTCCGTAAGAATGTTTTTGCCAAAGCCCTTCGTACAATGCATCATCCATTTTTTCATAGTCATCATCCAGCGTGCGGTTCTTTTCTTCGTACACCGCTTCCAGTTCCGTATGAAACAAACGCATCACAGGGTTTCTGAATCTTTCTCCTTCAATCATCAGCCATTTGTGAATCTGGTTGGTTGGAATATCATTGATGTAAACCGTTTGTTCCAGCCATGTGTAGGCATTCGTTCCCTTCGCGCCAATGTTCGACATCATTTTGTCATACTCATTCGCAATAGCAAACTTTGACGCAACGCCCGACACGCTGTCAATCACATGATAGATTTTTTTCCGTTGAGCAACATCTGTTGTCTTGCCGTACACATCATAGAGTGAATCAATTTTTTTCAACTGCATTTCTTCTTTGTAAAAATCAAGCGAGCCGTATTTATCCGTGCCTTTGAAAAGCATGTGTTCTAAGTAATGCGCCATGCCCGTTGCATCGCTCGGGTCTTTTTTGCTGCCCGTGCCCACCGCAATGCTCGTGTAAACGCGCGGTGCGTTTTTGTAAACGCTCATGTAAACTTTCAGTCCGTTATCAAGCGTATAAATGCGTGTATGAATGGGATCGTTGGGAACAGAATCGTAGATATAATGTTTATCAAGAGGTGGAAGAACAAAAGGCGCTTTCTCTTGCGCTGTAATATTTTGTATTGGCGGTTGCGTGCCCCAAGTGAATGCTATGCCGAAGAGGTAGAAGAAGAATTTCATTGATGTACTTAGTTATAGTTCTTGAGTCTTAAAACCGAGGAGAGCATTGCCACACCGTGTTCGGTAAAAGCGTAGGGAATGTATTTACTGCCTCTGTGTTTTTTAGAACTCATCACAATCTGTGATGAGTTGCCTGATATAGAATTTGAACTCATCACAATTTGTGATTTCAACTTCTCCCATTCAGATTTTGAAAGTTGAAACATAAAATCAGGAGGAAAGCGATTCCTATTCCTTTTTACTGCTTGATTTAATACACGAGTTTCTACATTATATAATTCGGCTAAATAAAAATCCAGCATAATGCGATGTCCGCGTATTTCAAAAATCCTTTTTTGTTTTATAGTCAATCCCATTTTTCTTTTGAGGTTCCAATTTGGAACCTTAGACTGATTTTTTTTGAGAAGCTAAATTAGCTTCTCAAAGATATGTATTAATCAAAAATCAATTTCCAACCCAAATTGTTGACGCAGTTTATTCAGCGCAGGATTTTTTTCTGAGAGCCGCTGAAATTTTTCCTCGCCTGTGTAAGGTTTGCGTTCTGTTTCGTTCTTGTCAACAATAATTTTCAATTGCAAAGCAGGATTTTTCAGCGCGTTTCTTAAAAAAGTAAGCAAGTCAATCTTTATCGCGTCAATTTCGTCTTCCTGCACCTGATTCAAAACGTTAAAGGAAATGGTGTTCGCTTCTTCTTGCACGGGCTTTCTCGCCATAAGTGTGCCGGAAAGATTTATTTTATTTTTTTTCTTAAGGAATTCGGCAAAGGAAGTCCAAACCGAGAGCAAATCATTTGCACCCTCATTTATTTCCCCCTCAGGAGGAGAAGATTTCAATCCGTTAACGTTTTGCTTTGTGGTTGTTGCATTTCCATTCGTCAAGCCAGAAATGGATAACATACTTTTTATCGGTGACTTTGCAGCTGTGGTGGGGACAGTAGTGGTTGATTTAGTTTGGACAGGAGTTGATTTTTCGTAAACAGCTTGCTCTTCTTTTACTTCCGAAACTATTTTTGAAGAAATGGTTTTATTTTCTCCCTCCCTAACGGGGAGGGCAGGGGTGGGGCTCAGTATATCATTTTTTTTTTCAGCGCCTTGTAGCGAACACAACTGAAGAAGTGTAAGTTCCACCAACAAGCGCTGGTTTCGGCTGGCTTTGTACTGCACATCCGCTTTGTTGAGAATGCTCAGGCAACGAAGGAGAAAATCAGGTTCTGTTTTTTTGCTCTGCGTTTTGTAGAGTCCGCGAATGCTCGTACTTACTTCTAAAAGTTGTAGCGTAATTTCATCTCGGCATACCAAGAGATTTCTCAAATGCTCTGCTAATCCGTTGATGAAATGATGTCCGTCAAAACCTTTGTTCAGTATTTCGTTGAAGATGAGAAGCGATGAAGAAGTATTTTTTTCCAGCAATGCATCCGTCACCTTGAAATAATAATCATAATCCAGAATGCTGAGATTGTCGATGACCGATTTATACGTAATCACATCTCCCGACAGCGAAACCATCTGGTCGAAAATACTCAGTGCATCGCGCATGGACCCATCTACTTTTTGGGCGATGGTGTGCAGCGCTTCTTCTTCGGATTTTACTTTTTCTTTTTTTGAAATAGTTGAAAGATGTCCGACAATATCATCAATCTTTATCCGGTTGAAATCAAAGATCTGGCATCGGGAAAGTATCGTAGGAATAATTTTATGTTTTTCCGTAGTCGCCAGAATGAAAATTGCGTGTTTTGGCGGCTCTTCCAGCGTTTTCAGAAAAGCATTGAACGCATTTGACGAAAGCATATGAACCTCATCAATAATATATACTTTGTGAGTTCCGATTTGTGGGGCAAAACTCACCTGATTAATCAGATTGCGGATATCTTCCACCGAATTATTTGATGCTGCATCAAGTTCAAAAATATTTAATGAGTTACCTGTATTAAATGATTTGCATGAATCACATTCATCGCACGCTTCAATATTTGTTGTTCGGTTAAAGCAGTTGATTGTCTTCGCCAGAATTCGCGCGCAGGTAGTTTTTCCTACTCCGCGTGGACCGCAGAACAAATACGCCTGGGAAACGTGGTTTGTTTTAATAGCATTTATTAAAGTGCTCGTAATATGCGCCTGCCCGACAACGGTGTCAAACGTCTGAGGACGATACTTTCGTGCTGATACAATGAAGTTTTCCATCTGCTTAAATGAAGGGATACGAATATACAAAAAGAGGTATAACCTTAAAGGGATGTTTCTAACTTCCCGTTATTGACAACACCCACAATTTTCCCTTTCAGTTTCTTGCCGATGAAAGGCGTGTTTTTGGATTTGGAGCGAATAGATGTCTCATCGAGCTTCCATTCTTTGTTTGGAAGGAAGAGCGTGAGGTTGGCTTTTTCTTTCACTTTTATTTTCGGAACAGGCAAGCCAAGTATCTGCCGCGGGGCGACAGAGAATTTTTTAATGAGGTCTATAAGTCTGAGATTGCTGTAGGTATTCGCCAGCGTGAAACAGGTTTCCAGCCCAATCATTCCGAACGAAGCGTAATCAAACTCCACATTTTTATTTTCTACATCCTCTGGCGAGTGATCGGAAGTAATCGCATCGATTGTTCCATCCGCTAAACATTTTTTCAGGGCGCCCATATCTTCTTTTGTGCGGAGCGGAGGATTTACTTTGCAGTTCGTATCAAAATCTTTCAGTGCAGAATCATCCAGTGCTATATTGTATGCATTAACGGAAGCAGTTACTTTCAGTCCTTTTTTCTTCGCTTCGCGGATAAGTTCAACAGATTTTTTTGTGGAGACGGAAGGAAAGTGAATTTTCCCGTTCGTGTATTCGCAGAGGAAAAGATTCCGTGCCACCATCACTTCTTCCGCCAGTGCAGGAATCCCTTTCAGCCCAAGAGAAGTGGAAATTTTTTCTTCGTTCATGTGCCCATTCAGAGAAATTGTTTTCTCATCGCAGAAAGGCATCAGCAGTCCTTTGAAATTTTTTGCATAGAGAAGGGCGCGCATTAAAAGTCCAGCGTCAGCAACCGGTTTCTTGTCATCCGAGAAAGCAACTGCGCCAGCCGTGTGCATGTCAAACATTTCTGAAAGTTCTTTTCCGTCAGTGTTATGCGTTATCGCACCCACAGGAAAAACATCCACAATATTGCCCGCAGATTTTTTCTTTACATATTCTATCTGCGATTTATTGTCAATGGGAGGGTGAGTGCCGGGCATCACCGCAACACCCGTGAATCCGCCAGCCGAAGCCGAAGCGCAACCGCTAAGCAGATCTTCTTTGTACTCGTGACCAGGGTCGCGGAAGTTCACCTGCATGTCAAAAAAACCTGGCGCTACATGCAAACCATCTATGTCAATGACTTTTGTATTGCTTGTGACTTCTAACTTGGCACTTGTGATTTGCCTGATGATTCCGTTCTCAATAAAAATGCTGACTGTTTTGCCGGTGTAAGGCGAGGAAGGGTCTACAACTTTCGCGGACTTTATGAGCAATTGCATTTCAAGTGGCAAAGATAGAATTTATTTCCACAACCTGAGAAGAGCAGTTTCTGTCGCTAGGAAAATGAGAACGAGAAGAATACACCACTTCCAAAGCTTTTTGCCTTGCCTGATGTCTGCCAACACTTTGCTGATGTCGTTCTCTCCCGCATCAATGAGAGAAAAGTTTTTGAGATTTGATTTTTCATAGAGTGAAATAAGTTCATCAGGAGAATACCGGCTGAGGTCTGATTCTTTTCTGTTGTAGTTGAAAGAAATTCCTGAAATGTTTTCTACTCCTGCAAAGAGATTATAGTTGCCTGCATTTTTTATCTGGTCATGCACGAAAATGGTAGGCTGCAGGTCAACGATCCTGTTTTCCGGAATTATTTCAAAATTATTTTCACCTTTTATTTTGAAAACACTTTCTCCTGTGAGTTTGGGAGTAACGGGAATGGAGTTGTCTTCGCCAACAGTATAAAACAATTCTGAAGAGGGCTGACTGTTTATCGCAATCTTATACATCAATGGAACAAAGATTGCGTGCTTGGCGAAATTACTCCAGTCGGAGTTCAACGGGACAGCACTCAGATAAACTTTTCCTTTTTTGAAAGTGTATTTTGAAAAGAAAGGATTTCCGTTTCTCATTTTCAGAAGAACTTCTTCGCTGGTATGATTGGAGTGTGACTGCGTGTAATGAGATTGTAAAACGGGCAAATCTAAATTCTCTCCCCTTTTCTCGAATACATCTGCAAAAATTTCATTTTCAAAATTTACCCAGTCGATTTTTGTGTTGGTGGTATCTTGTCGTAAATAAAAATTTGTTCCGAGTGAAGAAAGAAATGATTTGTAAGATCCGGTATCTGTTTCTGTGGAAGGAAACACGATCAAGCTTCCTCCATTCTGTACAAAGCGGTCGAGTTCCTGTGCAAGTCCTGACGAAATATTTTTTAGTTCGGATAAAACGATCACTTGCTGTGAAGTGAGAGATGCGTAGTCAATATTATTTTCGTCTTGGTTTGTCAGAATAAAAAGAGAATCCTTGCCGAACAATGATTGAATTGATTTCTTAGAGTCTTCCCTATTGCCCCTCTCCATAGGGGGAGAAGCAGCCGAAATGCAGGTGATAGAAATATTTTTTGCCACATTAAAAGAGAAATAAAATTTATCATCATATGTCACCGGATAATCTGTGATTTCAATCCTTCCCTGTTGAATGCCATGTTCTTTAATCACGAAAGAAAGTTGAATGTCTTTGCTTTCGTTTGATGCAATGGAGAAGGAAGCAGGAGTTTTTTGCTGGTTGTTAAGGAAGAGTTTTACGGGAACGTTTTCCGAATTATTTTCAGAAATATTTTTGATTCTGACATTTAATTTTTCAGTTTGGTTTAATTGGTGTACTGGCGATTCAAACCAGCAGGAATCAATATAGAGATTACTTTGCTGGTTGGAAGGAACGGGAAGAAGAATTGTTTTGATGCTTGTATCGTTCTTCACATTTTCAAAATCAGAAATAGATTTTTGAAAATCAGAAACAATGAATGCTTTTTTATTTTTTTCTTCTGTTTTGCTTAGAACGTCAGTTTGTCTAGCTGAAATTTCAGAAACAGTTTTCACGGCAGGACTTACTTTTACTTCGTCCAGCAGGGTGAAAAATTCTTCACGGCTGACTAATCGCTGATGTTTGCCTTCAAAATCGTTAGTGAGGAGTTGAAACAAATCTGTCTGCGAGTGTGTTTGGGCGATCTCATGAGCTATTTTTTTTGCTTCGTCAAAGAGCATTCCGTTCTTGCTGATATTTTCCATGCTGAAGGAATTATCCACATATACGCTCACCGCCTGAATTCCTGCCACTGCATTTTTTTTATCGGATGGAATATAAGGTTGGGCAAAAGCAAACACCAGAAATGAAACAGCAAATATCCGTGAAATCAAAATAAGAATATGTTTAATACGATTCCTGTTCTGCGTTTGTTGTTTTACTTCCTTAAGAAAACGTATGTCAGAAAAATAAACTTTCTTGAATCTGCGAAAATTGAAAAGATGAATGATAATGGGAATGGAAACTGCAAACAGCGCGAACAAAAACTGGGGATAAACAAAATTCATTTCTCTAAAACGTAATCTTACTTTTTATATTTCTCAATTTATTTTCTTTCACATCGACAGGAGGTTTCTCGAGAGTTGGAGGCAAGGCAAAAATAATTTTCATTACTTAACAACTTGTTTGATGATTTTATTTTCCCATGGTTTCCATTCTTTTGATTCAACGTAATTAATGATGATCCGCTTATACGCAGATTGCAGATAAAAAAATGAGAGTGCATCAGAGGCCGGTCCGCTCAGGCGGGTGTTAGAGCTGAGCATTGCGTTTGTCAAATATTCTATTTCAATTTCATCAAGGTAGTTTAATTTCTTAAGCGAGTTCATCGCGTTTGTACGCGTGCGGAATTCATACGCATCGCTGCACAAACTCACGAGCTGGTCAACATATTTTGGATTTATCAGAGAAGAAATCTCCAGCCATTTTATTTTCACGTTTCTTCCGGGCATTCCTTCCACGTCTTTTGTCTGCTCAAGATAGAAACCGATTTTATCAGGATTTGCGAACGAAAGATTTTCAAGAACGGTTGCAATAATATCGTACGAAGGGTCTTTCAATAATTTTTCTACACTGGGCAATAATTCTTCGGGAAGAAGTTTGAAATTATCGAGCACTGATTTTCGCACAGGGGCATCTGTGTCCTCCAAAGCAAGTTTTATAATTTCTTCCGACTGCTTATTGTTATCGTGAGAAAGCTGTTTTACGATTTCTGCTTTCAGCGCATGGAAGTTTGCTTTGTCCTCTGTTTTATAATACGCAACCAGAAAATCACGCTTGCGCTCAATGTCAATATCCTCCATTGCAACGAGTGCGTCATATCTGTCCAGCAGGCTGACGGATTTCATAGCTTGTGATTTCAGCATATCAAAACTTTTATTGAACGAAACGGATTTCAGCACTTCGTTATCGGGGTCAAACAAAGCGAAGTCAATTTTTTTTCCTGCTGGAATCGGCAGGTGAACAATTTCAGTTTGCTTTTCAATCCATACCTGTTTTTTCTCAACGGTTCCATCGGTATAATGAACTTCAAACCATATCGGCATTTTCCAAAGACCTGCTGGAGAAGGGAAATGATTATCTGTCTCCTGAACAAACGGGTCAGTATTCACCGCGTTAGTTTTATTTCCTCCTGACTGCGGAAGCCCGGTTACTTCTGATTGCTCTTGCACCTGCTGAACTAAAAATTCTGAATAGTGCGAAGAATTTTTTTCTCCGGCATTCTCCGTTATGTCACGAAAAGAAACTTTGTAGTTCGGCTCTCCTCCTTTGTAAATCCATTCTTCCCAGAACCAATCCAACTGAATACCCGTAACTTCTTCGCAGGCGATGAGAAAATCTTCAGAATCTACATTGGTGTATGGATGAGTTTCAAGATAATGTTTGATGCATTTGTTGTAAACTTCTCTCCCGCCGAGAATATTTTTTAACATACTTAACACGAATGCTCCTTTGGGATAATGGCGTACCGTTCCTGCTTCGCTGTGCGCGATGGGATAAGAATTTTTTTTTGATTCTTCTATGGAATTATTTTGAGCAATTCTTCTTCCCCAGTCGTAATGATTTTTGCCAAACACTTCTCGTTCAAAAAGCCAGTTGTAATAGGTGGCAAAACTTTCCTGTAGCCAGTGATGCGCATCGCTTCGGGCGGTGATAAAATCTCCGAACCACTGATGAGCGAGTTCGTGCGCGTTCACTGAAACATAATCCCGCTCCATGCTCCCGCGCTCATCACAGAAGAAAAAATCTCCGAACACAGTAGCTGTAGTATTTTCCATTGCACCATACATGAAGTCCTGAACAGGAATTTGCGAATACGATTCCCATTGATATGGAACCCCAATTTCTTTTTCATAAAAATCAATCATGTTTTCGCTCCATCGGTAAGTGTTCTGAACTCTGTCTTTCCATTCGGGATAGTAATAAAGATTGACGGGCACACCCGATTTTGAAAATCGTTTGTCAATTTCATATTTTCCAATTCCAAGCATGATGAGGTAAGAAGCGTGGGGGTGAGACATTTTATAATGCCATGTGTAGGTTCCGTTCTTGTTTGTTTTTTTGTCGATCATTTTTCCGTTAGACAGAACTTTGTACGCTGTGTCGAAAATAACAAACATTTCAGTTATGATTTTATCGTTCATCTCATCGTACATCGGAATCCAGTTGCGGTTTTCAATGCCTTGTCCCTGCGACCAGATTTGTCTGCGGCAAATTCCGGTTTTGTCATTCCATCCGATGAAATAAAGTCCTTGGCGCGGAGTGCATTCGTAAGTAATTGTCATGGAATCTTTTTGTTCCCACGCAAGAGAAGGTGTGTAGATGACAACAGTTTCACTATCAGAACGAAATTTTGCCGGTTTTCCGTTAAGCGAAACTTCTTTTATATTCATGTTGATTCCGTCAAGAACAATAGAATCGGTTTTTTGCAGGAGAGGAATAAATGTATGCGTAACTTTTCCTTTTACCAGATTTTTTGTCGGCTCAAAGGAAACTTCCAACTTCAGATGCTGAAAATCCACCATGTGTTCGCGCGGAGCGAGAAGGGGATCATTTATATATGAGCGAGTCTTAGATTGTGCGTAGGAATGAATGGCGAATAACGAATGACAAATAACGAATGCAACAACAAAAAAGGGTTTTTTCATATAGATGATTCGGAACGCAATAATACGAAGAAAGATTTAGACAGATTTATCCGTTTGCATTCGTGTTTTTTTTCGTCTGAATCTCGGTTGTTTAACAATATTTAACGAAACCTTTTCTCTGAATAGAAAGTAATAACTATTGAAAACATTTCTACCTTTAAAATTCAATTTATGAAATCAAATTTTTTTAACGCAGTGATGGGAATCATTTCTCTTACTTCCTGCGTGCAGAATCAAAATAAAGAAGTACCAACTATGGAAACAAAAACTGATTCAACAACTACCGCTAAATCTCAAGCTTCAAATCTTGACACCGCAACATTCGGTGCCGGATGTTTCTGGTGTGTGGAAGCGCAATTTCAGATGCTTGACGGTGTGGTGAAAGTGGAGTCAGGATTTTCTGGTGGAAGCATTAAGAATCCTTCTTATAAAGAAGTCTGCAACGGAAATACCGGACATGCTGAGGTTTGCAATATTGTTTTTGATTCGAAAAAAATTTCTTACGAAGAAATGCTGTACGCTTTTTGGCAAACGCATGACCCTACGCAATTGAACAGGCAGGGTAACGATATCGGCACACAGTACCGTTCTGCAATTTTTTATCACAACGAAAATCAGAAAAAACTTGCCGAACTCTACAAGAAAAAACTGAACGATGAAAAGGTTTATAATTCTCCTGTAGTAACAGAAATTTCACCATTCACTGTTTTTTACAAAGCTGAAGATTATCATTCAAACTATTACAATAATAACGGTGAAGAATCTTACTGCCAGTTTGTGATAAAACCCAAAGTGGAAAAGTTTCAGAAAGTTTTCAAAGGAAAGCTGAAACACTAATAAAATGCCTTCACCTTCTCTCTTAAATTATATTGCGAAGCCATTACTTCACCGTACGCGCCAGTTGTACGGATAGCAACTAAATCCCCACGCTTTGTTTCAGGAAGCATTACCGCTTTGCCAAAACAGTCGGATGATTCGCAGATGGGACCCACCACATCATATTTCATTAGTGCGGAGTGTGGAGTGTGGAGTTCGGAGGAGTTGGCTGTTGCTCCCAACTCCGAACCCCCAACTCCTAACTTCTGTATTTTGTGATACGATTGATACAGTGCAGGACGAATCAATTCTGTCATTCCTGCATCAAGAATTACAAAACTTGTGCTCACTCCTTTTTTTACATAGAGCACTTTTGAAATCAAGCTTCCGCATTGTGCCACAATGGCTCTGCCGATTTCAAAATGGAGAATTTGTTTCGGGCGTAGTTCTAAAAATTGTTTGAACAAGCCAAAGTAAGAAGAAAAATCAGGTATTGAATTTTTGTCGGGGTAGTGGTAATCCACACCTAGACCGCCTCCGACATTTATATGTTCCAATGAAACCTTGTGACTCACAAACCAACTCTGAATTTCATTCGCGCGCAAGCAAAGTGATTTGAATGCGCTCAAATCCGTAATCTGCGACCCGATGTGAAAATGAATTCCTGAAATTTTTATATTCTTCAGTTGCTGTGTTCTCTTCACCACTTCTTCCAGTTCCCAGATATTAATTCCGAATTTATTTTCTTCCAATCCTGTAGTAATGTATTTATGCGTATTCGCGTTCACATTCGGATTTATGCGGAAAGCGATTTGCGCGATTTTGCTTTTTTTCTTCGCAAGTTCATTTATTACTTCAATCTCCTGCAAACTTTCACAATTGAAACAAGTAATGTTGCAATCCAGTGCGGTATTTATTTCTTCATCGCTTTTTCCGACTCCTGCAAAAAATATTTTTTCAAACTTGTGTTCGCTGGCTTTCTTCACCTCATTTCCGCTCACGCAGTCTGCACCTAATCCTGATTTTTTAATCACAGAAAGTATTTCATCATTCGCATTTGCTTTGAGAGCGTAATGAATGTGGTAGCTATATTTCTCCGATTCTTTTTTCAGTGCTTCAATGGTACGATTCAGCAAATCCAAATCATAATAATAAAATGGAGTAGGAGTGCTCTGGAATTTTTGTATGGTTTCTTTGCTGAACATTTTGTTTTAACTCCGCACTTAAGTGTGGAGTATATCATAATCGTATTAAAAGGGCTTTAGCCATGATTTATAAATTCATATTTCTGCATAAAATTTTCATACTCCTGCATGAATGTAATTTTTGCATGATGTTGTTCCTGATTTTTTATGTAATCTCTGACTTTGTCAATCAAAGATTCGCTGACGGAAACAGCGAAGTATTCGTCTGCCCACTCTAATTTTGCTTCTGTTAATTTATTTTTGTTTGCCCAGAATGCTGATTCGCCTTTAAGCAATTGAATTGCTTTTGAAATGCTCATTTCGGCATTCAATGCAAGCAAACAATGAACATGGTCAAGATGTCCATTAATAAAATCAATATAGATTTCTTTTTCCTTTGCATTTTCTCTTATGTGCTGAAACAATTTCATTCGAATCTCTTTCGAAAGAACAGGAGTACGGTTTTTAGTACCCCATACTGCATGCACCCATATTTTTACAAATGACATTCTCGTTTTCAATTCAGGGCTAAAGCCCTTTTTGTTTTCCGTTTTTATCCCCCATGCTGAAGCATGGGGTTAATACATTATAAGTTGAACAATCCTTTATTAAGCGCAACCAGCGCATCCTTTTTATATTTTGATTCCACCAGCACCGAAACATTGTTCTCGCTGCCGCCATACGAAATCATTCTCAGAGGAATAGTTGATAGCGCAGCAAAAATTTTTACTGCTACACCTTGTTTTTCTGCAGTGAAACTTCCTACAATGCAAATAATAGTTTGGTCTTTATCTGTTTCAACAGAACAAAATTCTTTCAGCTCTTTCAGAATAGCTTCTAAGTTTTTGTCGTTATCAATTGTAACCGATACTGCTACCTCCGAAGTAGTAATCATATCGATCGGAGTTTTGTAGCGCTCAAAAATTTCAAATACGCTTCTCAGGAACCCATAAGCTAAAAGCATTCGAGCAGATTTAATATTGATGGCGATGATTCCGTCTTTGGCTGCAACTGCCGTGATTCTATCGCCCGGGGATTTTTTTGTTATGACCGTTCCTTTTGCATTTGGTTCCATTGTGTTCAGCAATCGAACAGGAACATTCCTCTTCTTTGCAGGAATTACGCAGGTAGGATGAAGAATCTTCGCTCCAAAATATGCAAGCTCTGCCGCTTCTTCAAATGACAAATCAGTGACGGGAAAAGTTTTGTCAACAATGCGTGGGTCATTGTTGTGCATGCCGTCAATATCTGTCCAGATTTGAATTTCTTCCGCAGTAAGTGCTGCACCGATGAGCGTTGCAGTGTAATCGCTTCCGCCACGTTTCAGATTATCAATTTCTCCGAATGCATTTCGGCAGATATATCCCTGTGTGATAAATAAGAGCCCCTCCCCAACCCTCCCCGTTAGGGAGGGAGTATTTTCTGAAGTCCTCCCCGATGGGGAGGATTTAGGTAGGGCTTGGTATTTCTTTAATTCCGCTTTTAAGTTCTCTTCAATGTATTTCAGATCCGGTTCATCGTTCTCGTCAATACGCATAAAGTTGAGTGCAGGAAGCAGAACAGAATCAACCCCGATTTCTTCCAGATAAAAATGTTCCATAGCGGTGGAAAGAAGTTCACCCTGCGCGAGAATGGCTTTTTCCTCATTCGCGGTGAACATATCCAGCGTGAAAGAGCGGATAAACTCAAAATGATTCTTTACTAGCTCTTTTCCTTTGTTAAGCGAAGATTCTTTTGAATAAAGTTCTTTCAGAACTAATTCGTATTTTTTTTCCAGTGCGTCAATGAGCTGCTTTGCTTTGTTGTTTTCTCTTTCGTAAAGTGCATTTGCGATTTCAACCAATGCATTGGTGGTTCCGCTCATGGCAGAAAGAACAACAATCTTTGGCTCATCATTCACGATAAGCTGAACAAGATTTTTCATCCGTTCTGCCGATCCAAGCGATGTCCCACCGAATTTTAAAACTTTCATTTTTCGAATAACGAATTAAGGTTTGCGAATATACGAATGAAGGTAAATTGTCAGTCTGAGCAAAGCGAAGAATCTTCTTATAATTTCTGCTTCACTTGAGGAGACTGCTCGCTTTGGTCGAAATCACAATTTTTACATCGGTCCCATCGGTGTCATGATGGCTTTTTTTCCATTGCATTTTCTGTGAGTGTGACAGGAAGAAAATACAAGACAAGTAATCAGGAAAGAAAAGCAGAGAATTATTCTTAGATTCTTTTTAGGAGGAAGTAATTTTAACATAGGTCTGCTGTTTGGAATGAAAAGATTGTTTTGGAAAAATATTTTAGTCGAGAATTTTCACTTGAACCTGTTCAATCATAGTATCTGAAGTACTGATGATTTTGAAAACATACGGACTTATCACCACAATCTCATTATTTTTCGGAAGGCTCTGACGGATGTGAAGAATTAATCCTGCAAGTGTAGTGTATTCATCCGATTGCGGTAAACTCAACTTGTATTTTTCATTCAGGAAATCAATTTCGTGCCGGCCTGAAAAAACAAATTCATTCTCGGATATTTGCTTCTCCACCATTTCATCTTTGTCGTGCTCGTCCTCGATCTCTCCGAAAATTTCTTCAATGATATCTTCCATCGTGAGCATGCCCGATGTTCCCCCAAACTCATCTACCACCAGCGCAACGCTCTTGTGTTGTTGAATGAAAAGCGTGAGCACTTCGTTTGCTGACATGGATTCGGGAACAATTATCACAGGAAGAAGCACCGATAAAATGTTTTCCGGCTTCTTGAAGATTTCATACGAGTGTGTATAGCCGATGATATTATCCACGCTGTCGCGGAAGACAAGAATTTTTGAGAGGCGGGTTTCAATAAAAGTTTTTTTAAGTTCTTCCACCGAATCTTCCACATTCACTGCAACGATTTCTGTTCTTGGAATCATGCAGTCGCGGGCTTTTACTTTTGAAAAACCCATGGCGCGTTTAAATATCTTCACTTCGTTTTCTAATTCCTTCCTCTCCACGTTTGGCGAAGTGCTTTCCTGAATGTAATGGTGCAGGTCAATTCTTCCGAAGGCAAGTTTCTTCTCGGGGAATTTTGTTCCGAGAAAAAAAGTAAGAATGAAACGAGCGATTTTATTGGTGATGAAAACGATCGGGAACAAAGCCAGATAAACGAGCATTAGTGGAACGGCAAACACGGAAAGCGTTCGGTTTGGATTTATTCTGAAAAGGTTTTTGGGGAGAAACTCAGCCGTGACAAGAATAAAAATTGTGGAGAGAACGGTTGTTAGCAGAAGAATTAATATCGGAGACTGAATGTATTGTATCAAATGCGGTTGGAGAATCTGAGCCATGAAGATACTGAACACTACGAGTGAAATGCAATTTCCTACCAACATGGTACTGATGTAATGCGAAGAATTTTTTATGAAGTAAGAGAGAATCTGTGCAGGAAAAATATTTCGCTTGCTCATTAATTCAATCCGTAATTTGTTGGCGGTGAGAAAAGCGATTTCAAGTCCTGAAAAAAATGCAGAGAGGACTAGCATTACTAAAACTATAATCCAAGGAGTGGTCATCAATGCAAAGATAAAAGTAAATAGACCTCACCCCCAAACCCTCTCCTAAAACAGGAGAGGGGAGTTTGTGTGGTGGCGCAATTGCCCCCGTCCTAAAGGTCGGGGCTATTAACATTTTCCCCTACGGGGAAGCACAGCCATAAAATTTTGCATTTGTATTTTCTTCGCTCCGCAGGAGCGATATGTTAATAGAAATACATTCCGAAAAAATATTTAAACTCCGTAGGAGTGACATGTGGCTGTTGCGCGAACGATTGAAGCGGAAAGCGTGACCCGAAGGGACGCGCCCAAAAATTATTTTACCCTCTCCACATATTCGCTCGTGCGTGTGTCAATGCGGATTTTGTCACCTTGATTCACGAACAAAGGAACGTTAACCGTTGCGCCTGTTTCAACCGTGGCAGGTTTCATTGCGTTGGTGGCGGTGTTGCCTTTCACTCCGGGTTCGGTGTGAGTGATTTCCACTTCAACAAAAGTGGGTGGTTCGGCATAAATGGCAATATCGCTTTCAATTCCGATTTTCACTTCCATGTTCTCTTTCAGAAACTTTGTGCCTTCACCGAAAAGCATTTTCGGAACATAAATCTGTTCAAACGTAATCGGATCCATGCAAACAAGCGTTTCACCTTCGGGATAGAGGTATTGCATCATTTTATATTCGAGGCGCGCGATCTCAAGTTGTTCGCCAGAACGGTAGCGCTGGTCAAGTGTTTTTCCTGTGCGGAGGTTGCGCATTCTTACCTGAACGAACGCACGTTTATTTCCCGGTGTGCGGTGCTGTAATTCGGTTATCTGGCAAAGGTCTCCGTTGTAGCGGATCACCGAGCCGAGGCTGATGTCTTGTGTGGTATCCATTTGAATTTTTTATTTACTGTTAAACCTGTTGAAAATTTTCCTACGGGTAAAAGGGACGCAAAGATAATTTAATTTACCATAGTGAGAAAAGGAGTTTCGTACATTCGCTTTCTCCCGAAGGAACTCCTTTGGAGCTTATTTACAGACTGAAAATGGCTTTTGGAAAATGGTTAGGTGGAGGACTCGGTTGGGCGCTTGGCGGACCCATAGGAGCGCTCATTGGATTTGGACTCGGCTCCTTGCTGGATGAAAGCGAAGTAACCGTTACGCGCGGAAGAACAACCACTTCATCATCCTATGCTTCCGCCACCGTGAATGATTTCACCGCTTCCCTTCTTGTGCTTTCAGGCGCAGTGATGAAAAGCGATGGCGCTGTAATGAAATCAGAGTTGGAGTTTGTTAGAAGGTTTTTCGTCCGGCAGTTCGGAGAAGCAAAAGCAAATGCCGACATGCTTCTGCTCAAAGAAATTCTCAAGCGCGATATTGATATTCGCGAAGTGTGCGCACAGATAAAACAGTTCATGCCCATTGCTTCGCGCCTGCAGCTCATTCATTATCTCTACGGACTTTCCAACGCTGACGGAACCATTCACCCTGCCGAAATTTCTACCATCGAACAGATTGCCTATTACATGGGAATTAATTCTGCCGACATGCATTCCATCAAGGCGATGTATTACCGCGATGCAACCAGCGATTACAAAATTCTTGAAACGGATGAAAAGGCAACCGATGAAGAAATAAAAAAGGCATACCGCAAGATGGCGCTCAAGTTTCATCCCGATAAAGTGGCACAGGAAGGCGAAGAAGTTCAGCGCTCGGCAACCGAAAAATTTAAAAAGGTGCAGGAAGCCTATGAGAATATTAAGAAGAAGCGGGGATTGAATTAAAACCCCATCGAAGTACGAACAAAAATTCACGAACATACGAAGAGCGAATAATACATTCGTTCGTAGTTCGTAACGATTTGTACTTCGTTGGAATTTTATTAAATAGAATTACATTTGTCCGTTAGAAAGAATTATGTCAATAGAAATAAAGCAAGTTAAATCAAAGAGTGACGCAAAGCAGTTTGTAAATCTTCCGTTTGACATTTACAAAGGCAATAAATTTTGGGTTCCTCCATTGAAGGCAGGAGAAATGAAATCGCTTTTCGCGGAAACAAATCCTGCGTTTGATTTCTGCAAGGCAAAGTTCTGGTTAGCCTATAAGAACGGCAAGTGCGTTGGAAGGATCGGAGCCATCATCAATGAAGAGTACAATAAAAAGACAGACGAAAAGATGGCGCGCTTCTCGCGCTTGGAATTCTTTGATGGTTCGACTCCGCTCACCACAGGTTCTCCAGAAGTAATCGCAAAGCTTATTTCCACTGTTGAAGCATGGGCAAAAGAAAACGGAGCCATCGGCATTCACGGTCCGCTTGGCTTTGCGAATTTAGATACGCAGGGAATGTTGGTGGAAGGTTTTAACCATCTGCAATCTATCGGTTCGGTGTATCATCATGAATATTATCACCGGCACTTAGAAAAACTCGGCTACGTAAAAGAAATTGACTGGCTCGAGTTCCGCCTCACTGTCAACCCGAGAATCGTGGATAAAGTAACCCGCGGTGCTGCACTGATTCAGAAACGCTACGGCATAGAAGTGCTTCATTTTAAAACAATGAATGAACTGCTTCCGCATTCCGATACTATTTTCAAGATACTTAATGACGCGTTCAGCGAACTCCCGTTCGTTTCAGAGTTTTCTCCTAAGATGATGGCGTTCTACAAAGAGAAATATATCAAGCTTCTCAATCCTGAATTTGTAAAGATGGTAATAGCCCCTCCCCCCAAAGGGGGGAGCACAGGAAAAGCATCCGCAAGTTTCCCCCTTTCGGGGGGATTAAGGGGGGCTTTGGTTGGATTCATCGTAGGTCTTCCTTCTTTATCCGAAGCCATGCAAAAAGCAAACGGAAAACTTTTCCCGTTCGGTTTTTTGCACATCCTCAAGGCACGCAAAGGCAAGGATGTGATGGACCAACTGCTCACAGGCGTGAAAAAAGAAGTGATGTACACAGGCGCGGGTGTGGTTCTCATGGCAGAGATACAGAAAGAAATGGTGAGCAAGGGGATGAAGCACATAGAGACCACCGGCATTTTTGAAACCAACCTCAACGCCATTTCCAACTGGAAGAGTTACGAGCATATTCAGCACAAGCGTAAGCGGTGTTACCGAAAAATGTTTTGATGTTTGTCCCCCACTTTTACAATCCTATTCTTATTTTAATGCATTTTCGAGAAGTGCAATCTCCATTCACTGGACTTATTCAAAAAATTATCTTTGTTATGTGAAAGCAAAACTTCTTCTTTTCCTTTTTGCCTGTTGCCTCTTGCCTGCTGCCAGCTGTTTTTCGCAATGGACAAAGAAAAAAGATTTTCCGGGCTCTTCGCGGTTTTTTGCCGTGAGCTTTTCAATAGGCAACAAAGGATATTACGGAATGGGGCAAAAACAAATTGAGGTTTTTACTTACAAAGTATACAATGACTTTTGGGAGTATGACGCGGAAGAAAACACCTGGACTCAGAAAGCGGAATTCCCGAATGGCGGGCGATTGGGCGCCAAGGGTTTTTCCCTGAACGGCAAAGGATATGTTGGCTATGGTTATTTCATTATGCCGTATGGAGCCAACGCAGGAGGCAATGATTACAAGCCGGACCTGTATGAGTTTGACCCTTTGGCAAACACCTGGTCGAAAAGGAACGATAACTATTTAGCCGACCGCGATATTTGTTTTGTGCTTCACCCCGCAGGAGATTCATCCAACGGGGTAAACGATACTGCCTGGAGTGTGAATGCTGAATACAGGGTTTTAAAAAAGTATAATCCTTTAACCGATACATGGACTGAGAGCGAATGGGGAAAGAAGGCGCTTGCTCCCGGTTACTCTGACATTAACGGGAGCAATATTGATTTTTCTGCGGGAGGAAGGGAATTCATCATTACTTCCATCTATAAGAAAAGGGTTTGCATCAACCAGCTATGGGAATTTAATCCGCGCACTCTTGAATGGATAAATAAGAATGACCTTCCTATTGCCGGAAACGACACGTTGTGTGCGTTTTCTGTTGGTGGGAAAGGATATGTTATTCGCGGAAAAAATAATTTGCTTGAATACAATCCGTCTTCTGACTCATGGACAGAGAAAAAAGATTCTCAATTGCCATCAAAATATTTTTCTCCTGCGTTTGTCCTTCAGGGAAAATGTTATTTCTTCTGCCTGCATGAGGTGTGGGAGTTTACCCCGTAGAAATAGTTTTTTGTTCAACGGGGTTTGTGCCGTGAGTGTGTTTGTCCCCCTCCCGATGCTACGATCGGGACAGGTCTGGAGGGGGCGGTTCTACGAAGATTTTCCTTTGCGTGTAAGCTGTTCAATGGTATCCCACATCTCTTTGGGAACCATATCGAGCGCGTTGAATTGCCCTGCGCCTTTGAGCCATTGCCCCGCATCAATCACAATATTTTCTCCGGTGATGTACGAGGAGAAATCAGAAACAAGAAAAGAGCATAGGTTGGCGAGTTCCTGATGTTCGCCCATTCTGCCGAGCGCGGTGGTATTTGCCGGGTCAAACTTTTTAAACATTTCTCCCGGCATTAAGCGAGACCACGCTCCTTCAGAAGGAAATGGTCCGGGTGTAACTGCATTCAAACGAATTCCAAATTTTCCCCATTCCACTGCGAGCGATTGCGTGAGCGCAAGCACTCCTGCTTTTCCGCAGGCGGAAGGCACTACATATCCTGAACCCGTGAATGCATACGCGGCAAGTGTGCTGAGAACGTTTCCTTTTATTTTTTCTTTTATCCAGTATTTTCCGGCAGCGAGCGCGCAGTTGTAAGAACCTTTGAGAACAATATCAACTACAGTATCAAATGCGCGGTGAGATAATCTTTCCGTGGGGCTGATGAAATTTCCTGCGGCATTATTCACAAGCACATTAAAGCTTCCGAATTTTTCAATTACAGTTTTCATCATCGCTTCCACTTCTTCGTAATTGCGCACATCGCATTTTACTGGAAGAATTTCTCCGCCTGTTTCTTTTGCAAGTTCCTCGGCAGTTTTTTTTAGCACATCTTCTTTTCTGCTGGCGATGGCAACCTTTGCTCCCAGCTGGAGAAAACATTTCACCATTGATTTTCCAAGTCCTGTTCCTCCTCCAGTAACAATGATGATTTTGTCTTTGAGGGAATTTGGGTTGAGCATGAGTTCGTTGTACATATACAAATGTAAAATAAAAAAGCCCCTCCTAAATCCTCCCCATTGGGGAGGACTTGCATTACTTTCTCCCTCCCTAATGGGGAGGGAAGGGGTGGGGCTTCTTATAGTTTGGCTCTTATCGCAAAAATGAAATTTCTTCCGGGAGCGCTCACGCCTGAAGCAAAAGTGCGATAGTGCATGTCGAGGATATTATCCATTCCAACGATGATTTTCATGTGCGGATTTATTTCGAACGCAGTTTTAAAATTGAGTGTGTACCATGCCGGCATTCCATAAGCGGTTGCTTGTGCCAGATTATCTTCTCCGCTCGGACTGTAATCTTCGAGGCGCTTCCATCCGTTGTATCGAACGTTAAATTCAGTTTCAATTCTTTTATAGTGATATATTAATGTGGTCTGCCCGAACACAGGCGGAATGTGATCCATCGGAACAAGCGTATCGTTTGCTTTGTCTTTATACATTCCGTATGTGTAATTTATCGAACTCTTCAGAGAAAAATTTTCATCAAAGTCTGCCATGAAGTTTGCAGAAAATCCTTGTATGTATGCTTCATCTGCGTTTTGTGCCGACTGCACTTTGCTCATCACGCCATCGTACAAAACAGAATCGGCTCCGTTAAACTTATCGTCTTTCACCACGATAGCATTTTGAAGAAGCGTGTAGAAATAAACTGCTTCCATTTTTACTTTCCCGCTGAAGTTTTTTGAAATCCCCGCTTCACTGCTGTAAGCGAACTCGGGTTTCAGAACGGGATTCGGAACAATGAGTTGTCCCTGAGCAGACTCATTCACTTTTCCCATGTCATCCACATTTGGCGCGCGGAACCCGCTTGAGCCAAGGAGAGTGAATCTCCATCCGAATCCCGGCATGGCAACGAAACCAATATTCCCATTAAGAGCATTGTTTTTTTGTTCAATGGAAGAAAACGGGAAATGAAAAAGTGAGGTGTCTTTCCACTGCGATTTCAAATCAACATAGTTAAACCGAATGCCATCGGTGAGAATATATTTTTCATTTATCTCCCAGCTGTGAGAAAGATACATGGCGGAAGTCATCATTGTGCTTCCTCCATCGGGATAGCGAGGTGCGGTAGCGGTTTCAACTTTTGTAAAAATATCCGTCATCGTGGCGGAGGACTGCACATCGTTGTAAGTTCCTTCAATGCCGTAATGCAGTTCGTGTTTTTCTTTTATCCCGTTGGAAGAAGTTCCTACGGGATTTATCTCTTTTCTGAAATCAATGTTCGCGGAATAAACGCCCACATTTTCCAGCTGGTCTTTCTCGCTCGTCTTTTTATATTTTCTGCTCACGCGTTCTTGCTCAATATTCTGCCAGGCAAGAATGATGTTCATGTCATTAAAAAATTTTCCTTCCGAAAGAATTTTTGTTTTCAGAGAAGCGAGAATTCTTTTCTGCGGACCGTAATGCCATTTTGCATACACGGGTTCCGCGTTGGGCTGAAACTGCTGAAGGCGATCATAGCGCGGAATGTCAGATGAATTGGAATACTGAAAATTCACAAGATGAGAAACACTGCTGTTTTGCCGGAAAAGAATTTTCTGCATCACGTCAAATTGTTTGTATCCTGAAAACCGCTGAACATTCGGGTCAGAGTTTCTGATGAGCGTATCCAGACTGTCCAATTGCACCACATAATAATTGCACTTGCCGAATGGCTTGTCAAATGGCGGACGGACACTTCCGCTTCTTAAATCAGAAAAATCACTCGAAGTTATGCCGGTGAGGAAAGCAACTTTTTTGTATCCAAGATTCAAATTGATATGTGCGGTGTTTTCCCTGTTCGCACTTGAATAGCGAAGCCCGATATTTATTTTCGTATTCACGCCAGAAGTATCTCCTCCGAAGGAGTCCTTGCGGACGAGTTCAGGATTTTTTGTGTAGAAGTGCATCACGCCTCCCAGTGCATCGCTCCCGTACATCACGGAAGCTGGACCAAAAAGAACTTCCGTTCTATCGAGCATCATGTTGTCAACGGTGATTACGTCCTGCAAATGCCCAGCGCGGTAAATAGCATTGTTCATTCGTATTCCGTCAATTACAATTAAAACTCTGTTCGCTTCAAAACCCCTCAGCACCGGACTTCCTCCGCCTGCCTGACTTTTCTGCACGAAAACATTTCCCGTGCTCTGAAGCATATCAGCTGATGTCTGCGGATTATTGAACTCTACATCCCTACTTTTAATGATTTCGATCGTTTGCGGTATGTCAGATTTTTTTTCTTCTGATTTATTTGCCGAAATCACCATTTCATTCAACTGAATGACTTTATTGATGGTATCGTTGTCTTGCGCAAAAACATTCATGAAAATAAATGCTGATGAGAATAACATTGTAATCTTTTTCATAATAAGAATTTAACGAGTTGAATATGTTCTTCCGAATTTTCGGAGAACGGTTGAATTTGCCGGAACTAAACAATAGAAACTTCGGGAGGAAGAGAAACGGTAGAGGAGATGTAAGATGTAAAATGGCAGATGGCAGATGGAAATTCAAATGCGGCAGATGAAATCACAGTCATTTTGTTTTGATGAAAGAATAAATCCTTCACAGGTTTTTTGCCGTTTTGTTTTTTCTCAGAAGATGATTTTGAATCTGAATTATTCTTCACTTGTTTGTCAAGTCCTGCGAGGAGTGTGGTTTCTTTCTGGTCATGCTTGCAATGAAAGGTAATATAATCACCATCAAAAGATTCACCGCTCACATCATACATTTCTCCATTGAATGAAATTTCTTTGCCGTTATCTTTTAAAAGTATGTTTTTGAGTTCTGATTTGTGAATCCGCAATGTCTCAAGAGAAGTATTCTGAAACAAACTGCTTTGTATTTCATTTCTATTCTGTGAATCCATCGCAAGAAACAGAATATAATATCCCACTATGCTGAAGAGGAAGAGTGAAAGAAGTGCTATGGATACAATTCGTTTCATAGGTCAAATGTAAACAATCTGACTCAATGTCATAACTTCGCAATTGGAACGGTCATTGACTAAAACCGGACTTATGGACAATTCTGAAAAACAAAAAATATTCCGAAGCATACTTTATCCTGTGTTATTCGTTGCTCTATTATGGGCAGTAAAGTTGGCTGAAATTATTTTTAACACAGACTTTATCCTGTTTGGATTGTATCCACGCGCATACAGCGGGCTTATCGGCATTTTAACATGTCCATTAGTCCATAGTTCATTCAATCATCTTTCTTCCAACAGTATTCCGCTTCTTGTTCTCGGAGGAATGACCTTTTATTTTTACCGCCCTATTGCTTTTTCAGTTTTCTTCTGGGTGTATCTTATGAGCGGTATATGGCTATGGGCGGCTGGAAGAGAAGCCTATCACATTGGCGCAAGCGGATTGGTATACGGCTTCGCTTCATTTCTTTTCTTCAGTGGGATTTTCAGAAAAGAAAGATCATTAATGGTGCTTTCGCTTCTGGTAGTTTTTCTCTATGGAAGTTTAGTGTGGGGAATTTTTCCGATTCATCGCGAGATTTCATGGGAATCACATTTGCTCGGCTCGCTGGCAGGAATCATCACCGCATTTTATTTTCGCAAAGAAGGCCCGCAGGCAAAAAAATTTGAGTGGAATGAGGAGGAAGAGGATAACGGAGAATGGAAGATATAAAATAAAAACCAAGCGCCCTCCGGCTTACCAGAAAGTGGGCAATCAGAAGATAAGTTTAAAAACTGAAGAATAGCTTTCTCTTTCTACACGCAGGAAATATATTCCTGAATTTACTCCAAGAGAATTTTTGCTAATAGATATAGAAGGAGATTTATTTTCTATTTCAGAAATCTTTTCCCCAAGTGAATTCCAGATTTCAATTTTTATTTTTTCATTCCCGGAAAAATTCAACATATAGTTCCCTGTTGAGGCGTCAAACAAAAGAGTTGGTTTTTCATTAGCCATTTCAGCAACAGATGTTGGGCTGCAATTCGTAATATTCAGAAATTCATAGTAGGCAAGTTTTCTGTCAGCAGCAGAAAAATTTCCCCAATAATACATTCCCCAGTAATAACCGGGCCAGTCGCGGATTGTAAAAAATGTTGCAAGACCAATTCGTGTATCGTTCAGCAAAAGATTAAATGCATTTTTCAAATTATCTGCTTGTCCTTGTTCGGTTATTGTTAATGATTCCCAGCCAAATTCAGAAATCCAGATTTGTTTATTTGTGACTCCTTCCCAGTTTGTAATGGCACTGTACATCGCATTGATGTTTGCCGACATTGCATTTACAACTGTTGCTGAATCATTGGTTCCCTGCGCGCAATAAATATGCATTCCGATTCCATCCAGCGGATAACTTCCTGTTTGCGCGTGCGTCCAGTCCCATGCCCAGATATTTTTTCCGTAATTGTAGGTGTCATTCAGATAAGAAGAACCGTCATTTAAATCAAAAGTGAAAAGCGGACCGGAAATTAAATTTACCTGCCATAGTGGATCCGTTGCATGTCCGTTGAAATATTTTGTGTTGAGATAAATATCCTGAAGCATTAATGCAAACCATTTCGCGCAGACAACAGAAGTCCAGCCGTTGTCCCAGTTGTTTGGCTCGTTATAAGATTCAAATGAGCGAATACGGTCTTTAAATTTATCCACCACGCTAACAAAATTGTAAACATAATCCTGCTCCCATTGAGATGCCTGAGCGGAATCAGCTTGTGTGTCACTCGGGTAATTAATAAGAAAATCTCCTATGGCATTGTATGAAATCTGTGCGCCAATTAAACCGTAAATAGTTATTCCGCGGTTTATCAGGCTGTCTACAATTTCATCGTATGTCTGTTTCCATGTTTTTCCGTTGTGTAGAGTAACGTCATCGGGAGAATTCCACGGACCGAGAATAAAATTCAAACGAACATTTGGCGTGCAGGTATTTGCTATCACACCGTAGTTCACATAAATCTGCCCTGTCAAGTTATCGATGGGCTGACCGATGTCTAAGCAAATTTGAGATTGAGCAAATGCAGGAGGAAAAAAAGAGAATTGAGAAATGAGAAGCAAAAAAAGAAAATGTTTTTTCATTCCATAGAGAAATTAATATGTAAACGTAAGTAATAGATTAAGAAAGTCAAAATATTTTTTAACTCAATCTTGGAAATTCGATGCAAAGCAGAATACAAAAATTAGTTATTGAGCATCACCGGCATCACCAGCATGAGGATGTCCTCCTCTTTGTTTCCGTTCTTTGCCGGAATCATCACTCCCGCGCGGTTCGGACTGCTCATTTCAAATTGCACTTCTTCGCTGTCCATGTTGCTGAGCATTTCGGCAAGAAATTTTGAGTTAAAGCCTATTTCCATATCCTCTCCTTTATAATTGCAGGTGAGGCGCTCGCTGGCTTCGTTGGAGAAATCCAAATCTTCCGCTGAAACATTTAGCTCGCTTCCTTTTACTTTCAGCCGAACCTGGTGAGTTGTTTTATTAGCGAAGATGGAAACTCTGCGAATGGAATTCAAAAAAGCTTCACGGTCCACTATAAGTTTATTTGGATTTTCTTTCGGAATCACGGCATCATAGTTTGGATATTTACCATCAATGAGGCGGGAAATCAGATGAGAATTTCCGAAAGAGAAAGAAACATTCGTGTTGTTGTATTCCACTTTCACTTTTCCATCTCCTGCTAAAACATTTTTAAGAAGCGTGAGCGGCTTTCTGGGAATAATGTATGAACTTGCTTTTTTTGATTTCGCATCACTGCGTTTGTAACGTACCAATTTATGCGCGTCTGTAGAAACAAACGTGATTCCGTTTGATTCCAATTGTACAAACACACCGCACATCACCGGGCGGAGTTCGTCATTTCCCACTGCAAATAATGTTTTGCTGATGGCTTTGTTCAGCGTATCGGCTTCCATTTCAAAAGAAGAAGGAGATTCTATTTCCGCAATCTTCGGAAAATCTTCTCCGTCATGACCGGTGAGTTTGTATTTTCCGTAGTCAGAGGAAATTTCTATGGCGAATTTTTTCTTATCAATAGTGAATGTCAATGGCTGTTCCGGAAAGGTTTTTAATGTATCCAAAAGCAATCGTGCAGGAACCGCAATCGTTCCTGAATCTTTTGATTCAACAGGAAGCGAGGCAGTCATGGTTGTTTCCAGATCGGAAGCAGAAATTTTTAATTCTCCTTTATTTATCTGAAAAAGAAAATTATCAAGAATGGGAAGCGCGTTGCTGGTGCTGAGCACTCCGCTGAGCGCAGAAAGCTGTTTTAATAATGCTGAACTGGAGACGATGAATTTCATTTTTGTTATAAATTATTTGTTAGGTTGAATGGGGAACGAAAGTAATTAATAAGGATAAAAAAATTACCTCCTGAGAGCATACTTTTACACAACTTCTTCACTATTTCTTAACACCAATTGCTTTGTCGGACGAAACGGGAGTTTTGAAGTAGGAAATGCCAATAAAAAGTTTTCCAAAGACATAATATTGAATGAGCGCAAAATCTTTATCGTCATTGATTAATACAAACATGCGCTCAAGGTCTTCGACTATCGGCTTGCCGGTAACTTCATCAATTTGCCCGGGATTATCCGGTTGTTTTGAAAATGTTTTCACAACATGAATTTTACCTTTCCGGTCTTTAAGTTTGATAATGTGCACCGGTCCTTTTGCAATAACTGAATCTTTAAAAGAATCACGCAACTGATTTTTCAAAGCATCATACTGGATGTTTGAGTAGTAGGTAATATAGCGTTTTGCTTTGAGGGTATCGAAGCTGGGAAGATTGGCACCCTTGCTGTCTGCGATTGAAATTTCATTTTTATCAGAAAAATAAATAGTGAAGGATGAATCCCTGTAGCGGGTATACTCAACGGATATGGATGAAATCTGATCCGGGTAAAAAGAAAAGATGCTTCTGTCACGCCACAAATCTTCATCCATAAAGTATCTCACGGAAAGAAATCCGTTGAAGCCGGGAATGAACATTACAAAAGGCAGGGTAGAGTTTTCTCCGGTCTCCGCGTCAACAAGAAGCATGAATGTGCCGAGTCCGTCCTGCGTGTCGCTTCCCACATAATACGTCTTTATTAAATTTTCTCCGTTATAAATCTCAATTTTGGTTGAGGAGGTTGCCATCTGTTTGGAAATATTTTCAATAGCGCTTTTAGCCACCGGGTTTCTCACCTGCAAGTCTTTTATGCAGGTAAGAAGATTTTTCACTGCTTCGGTTCTCGCTTTAAATTTCCCGTTCACTTTCCACTCGCCCGGTTTTTCTTTCTCAATTGTAATTTGTTTTCCACCTGTGTTTGCCATGTAAATTTTAGAGATAGAAGCAGTATCGGCTACTGCGAAATCAAAGAGTTCCTTGCGGATGGTTCCTTTGCCATTGTGTGAAATCATCCAGAAAGACAGAGATGAAAGGATAATCACCATTACTGCAGCAACGCGAATTCTTCTTTTTGATTTCATATTTAATTTGCAAATTTTCTTTTACGGATAATTGCCTGAACAATTCCAAAAACAATCACAAGAAGAAGAGGCACTGCGGTATTCATCGTCTGCCATTTGAATTTTTCTTCTGTAACTTTTTTCCTGTCCATCATTCTTAATTTTATTTCGCGTGAGCGTACTTCCAGCAATCCTGAATCATCGCAAAGATAATTAACTGCATTCAGGATGAAATTTTTATTTCCATACGTTTGCTTGGAATAAATATCATACCCCAAGGGATAAGCCCTGCCAGAGGAATGTTGAACGGCATTTTTTATCACATCGCCATCTGCCACTACAATCATTTTAGTGGGAGAACTTTTTTCCCTGAATTTTATTTCCGGAATGGAATCAATTCCCGGCAGAGGGTGATTTTTATATAGCGATTCAAATTCACCTTCCAGCAGAACGGCAACGGTTTTATATGCCTGATTAAAAAATCTGACATCGGGTTCCTTGAAAATAGTTCGGATGTCGATTCTCGCAGGAGCATTCTGAACATTTGTGTATTTTGAAGTTGATAGTAAAAATGTTTTCTTAATTCCTGAAACGCTAACCGTATCAACAGTGCTTGTAAATTCTCCTTTCACAAGATTGATGTTATTCACAATCGGATGATTATTGCTTTGGGCAAGCAACGGAAAATGAAACCAGGATAACAGTTGGTATTTATTGTTCACAGGAACCGGTATAACACCAGAGCGCATGTCCATCACAAGGTTTGCATTGATGCGCGCACCGTATTTGAAGAGCTGGCTTTCGAGATTAAGGGGCATGGCAAGCGCGAACGTTTCCGGAGATCGGGTCAAACTATCCATGCTGGCATAGGTGCCATCCACCAGCCAAAGTACTTTTCCGCCTTGCATGATGAACTGGTCAATGATGAATTTGTTCTGCTCTGAGAAAACCGAATCAGGCTTCGCAATGATAATGGTCTGCAGTTTATTTATTTCTTCTATATTTTTAATTTTTCCTTCAAGTTTAATTCTGCTCATGGTGTAATAATCGGCAAGAGATGTAGTAATGTCTGCCACATCGGTTGAGTCTAATTCTCCATGCCCTTCCGTAAAAGCTATTTTTTCTTTTACATTTATGGTTAACTTTCGGATGGCAGAAATGAGTTCATACTCCAGCGATTGGATGGAATTATTAAGCTGTAAATCACTCGGGGTGCCTATTTGCTCTTTGAAGAGCTGCACCGGAAATTCCCGCGTGCGATAAGTTGCGAGCGCAGCGGGGAAAATTGTCTGCTGAGTCATTCCCGCCTTTTCATTCAATTGAATATCGGTTGGCACAAGACCTTTCTGCATCAACTGGCGGATAATGTCATCCTGTTTTTTCTTCTCGTTGCTTTCGAGAGGGTTTATGAACTGATACTCGATGTTTCCGTGTGAGTACACTCGCATTTCGTCCAGCATTTCTTTTGTAGAAGTTTTCAGACGGTCAAATGCTGCGGGCAAATCTCCGTCTAAATAAACTTTAAAATAAATAATGTCATCCAGTTTTCCGAGCATTGCTTTGGTGGCGGGAGAAAGCGTGTAGCGTTTGTCGGAAGTTAAATCAAAGCGGGAAAAGAAAAATGTAGCAATGAAATTCACGAGCACTATAATGGCGATGCTCAGGAACAATTGAATTATGTCTTTTCGTTTTTTCATTACCACTTTCGGCTTTCAAGAGTTGTTTTCGTGAGTAAAATAAAAATCCCGATTATGCTTAGATAATAAATCACATCGCGCGTATCAATTACCCCGCGGCTCATGGATGTATAATGGTCGTTGATACCTAGCGAGAGAATAAAATCATCCACCTTTCCGAACAAATCAAGCATGCTGATGTATTCAAAACCGATGTAGAGAAAAAAGCAAAGAAACACTGCGAGAATGAATGCAACGATTTGGTTATCGGATAGCGAGGAAGCAAAAATTCCTATAGCAGAGAAAGCAGAAGCCAGAAAAAACAACCCGATGTAAGAGCCCCATGTTCCGCCTGAATCAATATTGCCGACAGGATTTCCGAGTTTGTAAATCGTGTAGTAATAAATGAGAGTAGGAAGCAAAGAAACAAGTACCAGTGTAACGCTTGCGAAATATTTTGCGAGGATGATTTGCAAGTCGGTGAGAGGTTTTGTTAAAAGAAATTCTATCGTACCCGCTTTTTTTTCATCTGCAAATGAACGCATGGTGATGGCAGGAATCAGGAAAAGAAAAACCCATGGAGCGAGGGAGAAAAGTGCGTCAAGTCCTGCGTATCCGTTGTTGAGAATGTTTGAATCCGTTGGAAGTATCCACAAAAACAATCCGATGAGTAAAAGAAAAACGCAGATGGCAATATAGCCGATGAGGGAACTCAGGAAAGCGCGAATTTCTTTTTTGAAAAGCGTAAGCATAATTCTTTGCGAATATAAAGTAATATGTAATATTTAAGATTTAATATTTGTTAAATGGTACATTCGTAGAGTTATGAACTTCCTCGCGCATTTATATCTCTCCGGCAACGATGAGCAACTGATGATCGGCAACTTCATTGCTGATTCGGTGAAGGGAAGTGCTTATCAGAAGTTTCCTGATGGAATCAAAAAAGGAATCCTGCTTCATCGAGCTATTGATTATTATTCTGACAATCATCCTGTATTTTTAAAAAGTGTTGAGCGGCTGCGCCCCAACTACAGGAAGTACGCAGGCGTTATCGTGGATATTTTTTATGACCACTTCCTTGCAAAGAACTGGATGGATTATTCCGGCAAACCGCTGGAGCAATACGCAGACGAAGTTCATTCGCTGATGTTAAAAAATGTTTTTCATTTTCCTGAAAAGTCGTTGATGTTTCTGAAATACGCTTTCAGGACCAATTTGTTTGTTTCGTATGCAAGCATTGAGGGAATAGGGGATGCGCTTTATGGAATGAGCAGGAGAACTACTTTCAAATCAAATATGGAATTTGCCTCGGAGGATTTGAAAAAGTATTATTCCGAATTCGAAAATGAATTCAATCAGTTTTTGCCTCAAGCGAAAGAATTTGTAAAAAGTTGGCTAATAAATAAATCCTTCTGAATCAGTTTACATCTGTGTGCATCTGTGCCTTAGCAAATGGTCAGCCAGAACCAGAGCGCACATCGCCTCCACAATCGACACCGCACGGGGAAGAACGCAAGGGTCATGCCGACCTTTTCCCATCAACTCCACTTCTTCTCCTTTTGAATTCACTGTCATTTGCTTTTGCATAATTGTTGCAACAGGTTTGAACGCTACTGTGAAAAAAATATCTTCTCCGTTGGAAATTCCTCCTTGAATTCCTCCTGAGAAATTTGTTTTGGTTCTTATATTCGTCATTCGTAATTTGTCATTCGTAATTTGAAATTGGTCATTGTGCTCGCTTCCTTTCATCTTCACGCCTTCAAATCCGCTTCCTATTTCAAAACCTTTCACTGCGTTAATGCCAAGCATTGCTTTTCCTAACTCTGCGTTAAGTTTGTCAAAGATGGGTTCGCCCAAACCAACCGGAATATTTTGCGCGATGCAGGAAATTACTCCACCAATCGTATCGCCATCTTTTCTCACCTGCTCAATTTTTTTAATCATCGTGTCGGCAATCAACTCATCGGGACAACGCACTGCGTTGGAATCTGTCTTAGATAAATCAAGCGTGTGATAATCTTTCAAAAGTTTTATATCTCCAACTTGCGAAGTGTAAGCAGAAATTTTAATTCCTGACTTATTAAGAAGAAGTTTTGCAATCGCTCCTCCAACAACACTTGAAACAGTAGCACGTGCCGATGCTCTTCCTCCGCCTTTGTGATCGCGGATGCCGTATTTTTTATCGTAGGTAAAATCTGCGTGTGAAGGACGATACGCATCAATCAGATGATCGTAGTCTAGAGGTTTTTGATTTTCGTTTTTGATGATGAAGCCAATAGGAGTTCCTGTGGTCTTGCCCTCAAAAATTCCAGAGAGGAATTCTACTTTGTCGCCTTCTTTCCGCTGCGAAACAATGTTGGATTGTCCCGGTCTTCTGCGGTCAAGTTCGGATTGAATAAAATCCAAATCAATTGCTAACCCGGCAGGACAGCCATCAATCACACCGCCCAACGCAACTCCGTGCGATTCTCCAAAAGTGGTAAGTGAAAATATTTTGCCGAGGGTGTTTGACATGGAAGCAAAAATACACAATCCCTTCTATTTATTAACTTCGCCTTCAATCTGCTATGAAGATTTTAATAAAAAATATAAAATCACTCGTTCAAGTTCGCGAAAGCGGAATTAAAAAAGTTTCTGGCGTTGAGATGAAAAAACTTCCTTGTCTTGAAAACGCATGGCTGGCAATTAAAGATGATAAGATTGCAGATTTTGGCGAAATGAAAGATTTTCCCGGCATTACTGACTGGAGCAGTCTGCAGGTGATTGACGCAACCGACAAACTCGTTTTTCCCTGCTGGTGCGATTCACACACGCACATTGTTTTTGCCGGCTCGCGCGAAAAAGAATTTGTGGACAGGATAAATGGTTTGAGTTATGAAGAAATTGCAAAACGTGGTGGAGGAATTCTGAACTCCGCAAAAAAACTTAATGAAGCTTCGGAAGAAGAATTGATTCAATCCGCTTTGAAACGGCTGAATGAAATCATGATGACCGGAACTAGTGCAGTGGAAATCAAAAGCGGTTACGGACTTTCTCTTGAATCGGAATTGAAAATGCTGCGCGTGATAAAAAAACTGAAAACACTTTCCCCGCTCACCATTAAAGCAACTTTTTTAGGTGCACATGCAGTTCCATCAGGCACGACAAAAGAAAAATATATTGATGCAATTATAAATGAAATGCTTCCGCAGATCGCAGAAGAAAAACTGGCTGACTATTGCGATGTGTTCTGCGAGAAAGATTATTTTATGAAAGAAGACACGATAAAAATTCTTACAGCTGCAAATAAATTCGGACTGAAAGGAAAAGTTCATGCGGAACAGTTGAGCCACAGCGGTGGAGTTGAGGCAGGAGTTGAATGCGGTGGTATTTCAGTTGATCATCTTGAATTTGTGAATGACAATGATATTTCTCTTCTGAAAAAATCCGAAACTATGCCAACCATTCTTCCGGGTGCGCAGTATTTTCTCTGCCTGCAATATCCGCCTGCACGCAAAATGATTGACGCTGGTTTGCCTCTTGCTATTGCTTCTGATTACAATCCTGGCTCATCTCCAAGCGGAAATATGAACTTTATGGTTGCTCATGCCTGCGTTCATTATAAACTCACGCCTGAAGAAGCGATTAATGCAGCAACAATAAATTCCGCTTTCGCAATGAATTTATCCGCAACACACGGAAGCATTGCCATAGGAAAGCAGGCGAATATTTTCATTACCAAAGAAATTCCTGACTATTCATTCATTCCATATTCTTTTGCGAATGATTTAATTGGCATTGTTATCCTTAATGGAAAAATCCAAACATGAGATTCACTCTAATCATTTTATTATTAACAGCGATAAAAATTATTTTTAGTTTATTGATTAAGCAGGATATTTTTCTTTACGAAGACCATGATATTGCAGTTAATCTTTTAAAAACAGGTAATTTTTTTTATGATTGTGATGGCGCTCGTCATTACAGTTTTCAGTTTCCTATTTACCCATTCATGTTATTTATGATTTATAAGATCAGCAATATCAACCTGTTCTGTGTTATTCTGTATCATATTTTTCTTAACATGCTTACTGCGTTTATGCTGCCATGTGTATTTCAGAAATGGCTGGGTGTCTTTAATTTGAATGAAAGTTTAAAAAAATATTCAGGCACTATTGTGAAAATATCTGTACTTATTTTTCTCCTACATCCCATTATTAATTATTACATTTTTTTAAAAATCCATCCATTCATTGAAAATCTTTTCTTTTTTACTCTTTTAAATTTTCTGATGTTCAGATTTTTAGAAAAAAATAATTTTCAAAATCTTTTTTTGTATGCAATTGCATTTGGTTTTGCCGTAATGGATAGAACTACGCTTGCAATTTCTATTCTGCCTTTTCTGATTCTCAGTAAAAATCGTTTTGGTTTTTTGCGCTTGACTCGAAATACATTTATTCTTTTCTTAGTGACAGGTTTTGTCAATGCTCCCTGGTTGATAAGAAATTTTCACAAGGATAATATTGTTGGATTTGCTTCATCTGGCAGGGATTTATGGAAAGGATCAATTCCTGATTCAGAAGGCAGTAATTATTTGAACTCAGGTTTGAATTATTACAGTGCGCTGTCAACAAAAGACGTGAACTATATTGGCACTCTTACTCCAGCTGGTCAAAATGATTTTTTTATTAATAAGTTTGTTAAAAATGTTAAAGAAAACCCATCTGGTTATTTGAAACTTTATTTGCTTAAGTTGAAGAATTTTTGGATGTTCAGAAAACTGATTGGGAATGAATACCCATTTTTCATTCAGCAGTTCATTCCTTTTTATAAATTTTTCTTTTTGACTATCTTGATTCTTGCATTTACATCTTGCTTTTTTATTAGAAAAACATGGATCCTGATGACCATGCCTGTAGCATTGTCACTTTTTCATGCTTTTTTTTATGTTGAAACAAGACACCGATTACTTATTGAACCGTTGTTGATTTTTTTAGCACTTATTTCAGCAGCAAAATTATATTCTTTATTTAAAAAATCCAATTACAATACACTGAGAAAATTTATAGTTAGTTTTGCATAATATTTTTTCACTATGAAACAACTTATTGAATGTGTTCCCAATTTTTCCGAAGGAAATGATTTGTCCATCATCAAGCAAATCACTGACGAGATTAAAAAAGTGGAAGGTGCAAAACTTCTGAATGTTGATCCGGGCAAAACAACGAATAGAACGGTGGTGACTTTTGTCGGAGCACCCGATGTCTGCGTTGAAGCATGTTTCAACGCCATCAAAAAAGCAGGAGAACTCATTGACATGAGCAAGCACAAAGGTGAGCATCCCCGCATGGGTGCAACAGATGTTTGCCCGTTCATTCCCATTTTCGGAATTTCTATGGAAGAGACTGCGAAGTTCGCGCAGATACTTGCCGAGCGTGTAGGAAAAGAATTGAAGATTCCTGTTTATTTATATGAACATGCTCAAAAGAATCCTGCCCGAAAAAATCTTGCTATCATCCGCGAAGGAGAGTACGAAGGATTTTTTAAAAAGATTAAAAAAACAGAATGGAAACCTGATTTTGGTCCGGCAGAATATGATCCAAAACGAGGAGCAATTGTAATTGGCGCAAGAGAATTTTTAGTTGCGTACAATGTGAATCTGAATACGACTTCTATTCGCAGAGCAAATTCTGTTGCATTTGATGTTCGTGAGGCAGGAAGAAAAGTAAATGATGTAGTTCATCCTGGCACATGTAAAGCTGTGAAAGGAATCGGCTGGTACATTGCGGAATACGGAATCGCTCAGGTAAGCATGAATCTCACCAACATCAACATCACTCCTGTTCACGTTGCGTTTGATGAATGCGTAAAAAGCGCAAACAATCGGGGAATGCGTGTGACTGGTTCTGAACTTGTAGGATTAATTCCATTGCAATCATTACTTGATGCAGGAAAATATTTTCTGAAAAAACAAAATCGTTCTGTCGGTATTTCAGAAAAAGAATTAATAAAGATTGCTGTGAAGTCACTCGGGTTAGATGAACTCAAACCTTTCAAACCGGAAGAACGAATAATCGAATATCAACTCACAGACAAAAACAAAATGAATTTAATCGGAATGTCTCTCAGCGATTTCGCTGATGAAACGGCAAGTGAAAGTCCTGCCCCGGGCGGTGGAAGCATTTCAGCATACATCGGTGCGCTTGGAATTTCCCTCGGAACAATGGTGGCGAATCTTTCTTCACACAAGAAAGGCTGGGACGAGCAGTGGGAAGAATTTTCAAAATGGGCTGAGAAAGGGCAGAAAGTAAAAGATGAACTTTTGAAACTAGTAGATGAAGATACAAATGCTTTCAATAAAATCATGAGCGCATTCAGTTTGCCGAGAGCCAGTGCAGAAGAAAAGAAAGCGAGAGAAAAGGAAATTCAATCTGCAACGAAATACGCAACTGAAGTTCCTTTCAGTGTAATGAAGTTGTGCTATGAGTCAATGGAAATCATTGAAGCAATGGTGCGATATGGAAATCCTAATTCTATTTCTGACGCAGGAGTGGGAGCACTCTGTGTTAGAAGCGCGGTGCTGGGTGCTTACCTCAACGTGAAAATCAATGCAAAAGGTTTATCGGACAAGAATTTTGCGCGAAGTATTGTACAGAAAGGCAAAAGAATTGAAGATAATGCGAAAAAAATGGAAATAAAAATTCTTGCCATTATCAGAGCGAAAATCTGAAACTAATTCGGTTTTGTTCCGTAAAAGAGAGTATGAAAAAATTATTTCTGCATCCAAGTTTTAGACGGTTTATTTTCTTTTTCCCATTCCAGTTGCTTTTTCTTCATCTGAAAAAAAATATTCTCCTTCTTTCCATCTGGGGTTTGCTTTTTGGTATCGTTACCCAGTCGTTTGCTCCCCGCTATGGAATTCCTTATTTATTCCTGAATCCTGAATATCTTGATGAGGTTTCTGCACTTTCTTATTTTATCGTTGGCTTTGCCTGCGGAGGATTCACCATGGCATTCAATATTGCCAGTTATATACTTAACAGTTTTCGCTTTCCTTTTCTTGCCACGCTTTCACACCCGTTTACAAAATATTGCATCAATAATTACATTATTCCGTGTGTTTTCCTTTTTGTTTATGTGTGGAACATTATTTCATTTCTCAGAGGCGAACAAATTTATTCTGTCACTGAGATTATGACTTTTGTTGGAGGATTTCTTGGTGGGTTTACTTTATTTGTGGTGGTAACTCTTTTATATTTTTTCAGGACGAATAAAGACATTCACAGAATGTTTGGTGTGAAACCACAGGAAGAAAAAGATACGAAACTGCTTCAGCGTTTTCAGAAAAGAAGTGATTCGTGGAAAAACCCCTACCTTATAAAAGAATCCCGCGACTGGTATGTAGAAACGTATCTGAGTAATTTATTTCGCGTCCGTCTGGTTCGTGCTGTGCGGCACTATAAGCGCGAGATGCTTAAAAAGGTTTTTAGCCAGAATTACAGGAATGCTGGAATATATTCTTCCATTGCAATAATCACGCTGCTCGGATTTGGATTTTTTCGTGAAGTGCCTTTTCTCATGTTCCCCGCAGGTGCTAGTGTTTTTCTTTTGCTCACTATGCTCATCATGCTTCCTGTTCCCTTGTATACTATTTTTAAAGGATGGGCTCCGGTAGTACTTCTTCTGTTTATGGTTGTCCTGAATTATTTATATCAATTTGATTTTTTCAATAACATTAATAAAGTATATGGTTTAAATTACGAAACTGAAAAAGCTATTTTTAACAACAAACGCCTGAATGAATTTGCTTCGCAGAAAGATACAGCCGCTGCTGATTTCAAAAATATGATTGAGATTCTGAATAAATGGAGATTGAAAAACCTGAAATCAACGTTAGAAAAAAATGAAAAACCAAAGTTTGTAATAGTATGCACAAGCGGTGGCGGACTTCGTTCTTCCCTGTGGACTTTTCAATCTTTGCAGTTTGCAGATAGTTTATTGCAAGGTGAATTAATGAAACATATTGCACTCATTACCGGTGCCTCTGGCGGAATGATTGGCGCTGCTTATTTGCGTGAACGTTACTGGCAAAGTCAATCGGGCAAAGCAAATCTCTATAGCCAAAATTATCTCTCTGATGTCTCAAAAGATATTTTGAATTCAGTTGCCTTCAGCATTGCCACCAGCGATTGGTTTCTTTCTTTACAAAAAGTAAGCTATGGAAAATATAAGTACAATAAGGACAGAGGTTATGTTTTTGAAGAGCGGATGGATGAAAATCTGGGAAATGTTTTTGAAGGAAAGCGATTATTTGATTACCGATTAGTAGAATCAGAAGCGATTGTGCCGATGATGATTTTTTCTCCAACGATTGTAAATGACGGAAGAAAGCTTATTGTTTCGTCACTTCCTGTTTCATTTCTAACGCAGAACGCGAAAACTGCAAATCTCCATGTTACACAGCTGAATGATGGGATCGAGTTTTCCCGCTTCTTCAGAAAACAAAGTGCCGACAGCATTTTATTTACAAGTGTTTTGAGGATGAGTTCAACCTTTCCTTACATCACACCGATAGTTTCTCTGCCCAGCGAGCCCGCCATCGAAATAATGGATGCTGGCATGCGTGATAATTACGGAATAGAAGTGGCGTTGAAATATTTATATGTTTTCAAAAATTGGATAGAAACAAATACCAGTGGAGTTGTCATCATACAAATCCGTGACAGGCACAAAGAGTTTCCCATAGAAGAAAATCCTTTGCCCACTATGATGGGTGCTCTCACCCGCCCTCTAGGAAGTTTTTACGGAAATCTTTTTTATATGCAGGATTTCACTCAGAGCCAGGAAATTGAATTTATCAGCTCGTGGTTCAACGGGCAGATTGATATTGTTGATTTTGACCTGAAGAATGAAGTTCCAGACAAGATTTCTCTTTCATGGCATCTTACCAATCACGAAAAACAAAAAGTTGCAAACTCTATTGACCTTCCTGAAAACCGTGAATCCATAGATAAACTCCGCAGACTCTTAGAGTGATTTTTCTAAAAGTACGATTCGTATATTCGTACTTGATTAGCTATTTGTACAATGACTATTCAGCAAATACTTCTTAAGCACTGGGGTTACAGTCAGTTTCGTCCCTTACAGGAAGAAATTATTAATTCTGTTCTTGATGAAAATGATACGCTTGCGCTGATGCCAACAGGTGGAGGTAAGTCAATTTGTTTTCAGGTTCCCGCATTAGTGAAAGAAGGAACCTGCCTTGTGATTTCTCCCCTCATCGCTTTAATGAAAGATCAGGTAGAAAATCTGAAAGCGAAAGGAATTAAGGCAATGGCGATAACATCCGCCATGAACAAAAGGGAAATTGACATTGCGTTTGATAATTGCGTGCACGGCAATTATAAATTTCTTTATCTCTCTCCTGAAAGACTGGAAACTGAGATTGCGCGTGAGAGAATTAAGAAAATGAAAGTAAACCTGATTGCAGTGGATGAAGCACATTGCATTTCTCAGTGGGGATATGATTTCCGTCCGAGCTATATGAAGATTGCTGAATTGCGGGAACTTGTTCCTGCAATTCCTATTCTGGCTCTTACTGCTACTGCTACTCCTGAAGTCGCAAAAGACATTCAGCAAAAACTTTTATTTAAAAAGGAAAATCTTCTGAAAAAAAGTTTTGAAAGAAAAAATCTTGCTTATGTGGTGGTGAAGGAAGAAGATAAAATGAATCGTCTTTTAAAAATCATTGCAAAAATTAAGGGAACTGGAATTGTGTATGTGCGTAACCGAAAAAAAACTCAGGAGATTGCAGATTTCCTTCATCGTAGTAAAATCAGCGCGGATTTTTATCACGCAGGACTTGAAGCTCATATTCGCGATGCGAAACAAGAATCGTGGATTCAGAATAAAGTACGTGTGATTGTTTGCACCAATGCCTTCGGTATGGGAATAGATAAGCCTGATGTTCGTTTTGTGGTTCACATGGATTTACCTGATTGTATTGAAGCGTATTTTCAGGAAGCGGGAAGGGCAGGGCGCGATGAAAAAAAATCATATGCGGTTTTGCTTTATAATGACTCAGATAAAATTGAAATGGAACACAATCTCCAGATGAGTTTTCCTGCCATGGAAGAGATAAAAAAAACATATCAGGCGCTTGCCAACTATTTTCAGATTCCCATTGGAGCAGGGCAAGGCAGCATGTTTGAATTTGACATAAGTGATTTCTGTTCGCATTATAGTTTGAATCATCTTATTGCTTTTAACGCCATAAAATTCCTTGAGAAGGAAGGATACATCTCGATGACAGATGCTTTTTATCAGCCCTCGCGGATTCATTTTAGCATTAATAAGGAAGAGTTGTATAAATTTCAGGTAGAACATACTGGGTTTGATGAATTCATAAAATTGTTATTACGATCTTATTCGGGTGTCTTTGACGGGTACGTAAAGATTGCTGAGCAGGAACTCGGAAAGAGAATGGGAAAATCAGTTGATAATATAAGAGCACTTCTTAATGAACTTGAAAAGTTGGAGGTGCTTTCTTATCTCCCTCAAACTGAAATGCCAAAAATGATTTTTCTCAGAGAAAGAATTGACGCAAAGAACATTCATATCTCATCTGAGAATTTTCAAAAAAGGAAACAAAAATCAGTTGAGCGGAAAGATGGGATGCTTCATTATGTTGAATCAAAAACTAAATGCCGAAACGTAATGCTCCTTTCTTATTTTGGCGAAACCGATTCTTACCGATGCGGCATCTGTGATTTCTGCCTTGAAAGAAACAAACTTGAATTGAGTAATCTTGAATTTGAAAAAGTGACTGAACAGTTGAAAATCCTGCTTGCAAAAAGATCGCTTTCACTTTCAGAATTGGTTAATGCTATAAAAAACTCGTCAGAGGATAAAAGCATTAAGGTGATTCAATGGCTGATAGATAATAATAAATTAGTGTATGACGAGGGCAACAAACTTTCTTGGCATAAATGAAACTCCCGCGCGAATTCTATACGAGACAAAATACTGTTCTCATAGCAAAAGAGCTTCTTGGTAAAGTTTTGTATACCAGGTTTGATGAAAAAATTTCTGCTGGTATTATCACTGAAACGGAAGCTTATGCAGGAGAAACAGACCGTGCTTCTCATGCATATGGCGGCAGAAGAACTAATCGGACAGAAACAATGTATTCTGTTGGCGGAACTGCCTATGTGTATCTCTGTTATGGGATGCATCACTTATTTAATGTGGTTACTAATGAAAAAAATATTCCACATGCTGTACTGATCAGAGGAATTAAACCACTTGAGGGAATCGAAATAATTTTAATAAGGAGAGGAAAGAAAAAAAACTATGTTCATATCTGTTCAGGACCAGGAACTGTTTCACAGGGGTTAGGAATCAATACAACTCACACAGGAATAAATCTGCTCGGAAATAAAATATGGATTGAAGATAAAGGAGTAATTGTTTCCAAAAGGCAGATAACAAAAAGCCCCCGCATAGGTGTTGACTATGCAGGGGCTGATGCTTTGTTGCCCTATAGATTTTTAGTTAATAGTTAGAAACCTGTTTTGTCGCTTCTTCGGTGTTCAATGAGCAATCCCGCGCACATTCCTTCCTGTCCTTTCACCATATCTTTTTTCGCGTCTTTTCCATCGCCACCCGGAAGAACAACCTGAATGTTTACGCTTCGGGTATTTTCGTTACTTATTTGAATCTCCTGAGTATTATTATCAGTTGTATTATCATATAACACTTCGCCTGTTTTTGCATCTTTAATCAGGAAGTTTGCCTGAGTTTCATCTTCCGTGCAAACAGAAATATGATAATCCATTCCTTTGTAGAATACTGCTTTTATGGTTGACTGCTGCCCTTTTGCGAAAAGTCCGCTGCGGGATTGCCCGTTATAAGCAAATCCTTCGTCAGGCGAACGGAGACAGGATTTTCTGTGAAAATCCGTGCAGGGGTTTGAAGCAGCAACCTTTGGAACATTTCCATATCGCTGTGCCATTCCAACAAATGATGCAATGCTGAATAGGAGAGAGAGAGAGAGGGATGCAAACTTTTTCATGATATTTTTTTTTGAGTTATTGTCTGATATTATTTTGGCATTGTGAAACTATCGTGTATGTTTTTTACTTTTTCTGCAATCGCTTTGTACTGCGCTTCTGTGATGGTGATTTTTGTTCCTCCTCCAAGTACCTTCTTACCGCCTTTTGCAGAAACCGTGCCACTTGTAGCTTCTTCTTTTAATTGGTCATAAACGCCTTTTAATTCGTTCAATTGACCAGTGACGGAAACAACATTTGCATCTTCTTTATATTTATCAAGGTATCCCAAAAGATTATCTAAAGTATATTTCTGTTCTGCGATGCGGTCAATAGCCGGGTTATCAGCTTTATATTTTTTTACCATGTTAGTAACCAAATTCATACTTTCAATCCATCCGCCAACAATAACGAGTGCAAGCACACTTGCTTTGTCGCTTTTCTCCAATTCAGCAATAGCAGAAAAATAAAGTGTATTTGAAATATCAGTTAAAGAATCATTTTTGCCGATATTGCTTTTAATACGGTCTGCTGTGGATTGGCTGATAACATTTGAAATACCAAGATCATCGCCTAATTTTTTCACATTCACAAAATACTTGAGAGCTTCTGTTCCGTAATCAAATGTGGAGCAATAAAGAAAATCAGTAGCGTAAATTCCAAAATTGAGTGCTTTGGATTTTGTTTCTACATAATTTTTGTAATTGTCAGGATTATTCAAGTAGGTAGTACTTTTTCCTTCACCGCCAACATCCTTCATAAAAGAAAACATCTCATCGGGCGATGGAATAGAAATATATTCCTGAGGTTGCTCAGGAACAGCGTTCATAGCGGAGGAATCCACAGCGGTTGAGTCCACTGCATTATTATCCGTTTTGTCTGTAGAATTTCCGCAAGAAGAAAGAAAACCAGCCAGCACTAAGGCATTGGCAAGTAGAATTAGTTTTTTCATTGGATTTATTAGTCTTGTTTAAGTTGATGGCAAATGTAGTAAAAATATTATTGCACAAATTTGATAAATAATAGGATACTAAGCCAAAAACTTATCTTTGCGCCCTTTTATATGTAGATTTACTTTATGGGATTCCTCAAAATCACGCTCTCTTCAGGAAAAGACCAATCGCTTCGCAGGTTTCACCCATGGGTTTTTTCAGGTGCGATAAAAAAGGTGAAGGATAAGGTTGAGGTTAAGGATGGAGACATTGTTGAAGTGTTCGACAATAAAGACGAATTCCTCGGCATAGGGCATTATCAGGATTCAAGTATTGCTGTGCGAATTTTTTCTTTTGAAAAGATAAATCCTGATTCTGATTTTTGGAAATCAAAAATTAAAAACGCTTACGACTTTCGAAAAAAAATAGGGCTTGCAGAAAATCCTGCCACTAATTGCTATCGGCTTGTTTTCGCAGAAGGGGACGGTTTGCCCGGACTCATCATTGATTATTACAACGGAACCTGTGTAATGCAATGCCATTCTATCGGGATGCATCTTGCAAAAAATGAAATCGTGGAAGCGCTGAAAGAAATTTATGGAGAAAAGCTATTAGCTGTTTACGATAAAAGTGCGGAAACCCTTCCTAAAAAATATGCCGAAGGCGTAAAGAACGAATATCTTTTTGGAAAAGGGACCGATGAACAACATTTGATTTTTGAAAACGGATTATCCTTCTGGTCAGATTGGAAAGGCGGTCAGAAAACAGGGTTCTTTCTTGACCAGCGTGAGAACCGCCAGATGCTTGCGCGCTACTCCCAAGAAAAAAATATTCTCAATGCTTTTTGCTATACGGGAGCATTTTCGGTTTATGCTTTGAATGCAGGAGCAAACGAAGTTCATTCTGTGGATAGTTCAAAGCGAGCCATTGAACTCGCTGAAAAAAATGTGAAGATGAATTCCTTTTCCGGCAAACATAAATCCTTTGCTGCGGATGTTTGTGATTTTCTGAAAAACAAAAAAGATGTGTATGATGTGATGGTGCTTGATCCTCCCGCATTTGCCAAGCATTTTAATGTTCGCCACAATGCGTTGATGGGATATAAACGATTGAACATTGAAGCGCTGAAACAGATTAAGGCAGGAGGAATTCTTTTCACTTTTTCCTGCTCGCAGGTGATTGACCGCCCGCTTTTTGAAAAAACAATTTTATCCGCAGCGATAATAGCCGGAAGAAACGTTCGCGTGCTTCATCATCTTTCTCAAGCCCCCGACCATGCTGTAAACATTTTCCATCCTGAAGGAGAATACTTAAAAGGGCTTGTGCTTTTTGTCGAATGAACATTCTTTCTTCGTAAGTTTGGCAAAACATTTTTCATGAAAAAAATATTTTTTATTTCTGTATTGTTGAGTAGTGGTTCTTGGTTCTTTTCCTCCTGTCATTGTAAAAAGAAAACAACCACAGATACAGTAACTTCCATTGAACAAAAAAGAGATTTTGAAAAAGAAGGATATACTAAAGCTACTGTGATTTATTATGAAGTTTCCGGATGTGAATATATTCTCAAACTGGAGGATGAAAAAAAATTAGAGCCGACCAATCTTTCTTTGGGATTTAAGAAAGACTTATTGTCTGTTTGGATAAAGTATATTCCTAAAAAGAATGCCGTGAGCACTTGTATGGCAGGGCAAATTGTTGAACTCACCGATATTCAAGGACGCTGATAATTATGGATGAAAAACTACGCATAGTTTTTTTCGGCACTCCTGAATTTGCAGTCGCTTCTTTAGATATGCTGATGAAAAATAATTATGACGTTGTTGGAATTGTCACCGCTGCTGATAAACCTGCGGGAAGAGGGCTTGAGTTAAAGTTTTCAGCAGTGAAAGAGTACGCGATGAGTAAAAACATCAGTGTGCTCCAGCCAGAAAATTTAAAGAGCGAAGAATTTCTCAGTCAGATGAAAGAACTGAATCCCAATCTTGGCATTGTTGTCGCGTTTCGGAAACTTCCGAAAAAAGTTTGGTCATTCCCTTCACTTGGAACATTTAATCTTCATGCCTCGCTTCTTCCACATTACCGCGGAGCCGCACCTATCAACTGGGCAATCATCAATGGGGAAAAAGAAAGCGGTGTCACTACTTTTTTTCTTGATGACGAAATTGATACTGGAAAAATAATTCTTCGCGCTAAAGAAAATATCCGGGAAGAAGACAACGCGGGAGATTTATACGAACGCTTAATGAAAGACGGTGCGGATCTGATGCTCAAAACTGTTCGGGCTATAGAATCAGGAAATTATACTCCTGAAGACCAGTTAACTTATCTGAAGCCCAGTGAAAAACCAAAACTTGCCCCGAAGATTTTTAAAGAGGATTGCAAAATAAACTGGAAGAAAAAAGCGGAAGATGTTTATGATTTTATCCGCGGATTAAGCCCGTACCCTACAGCATGGACTGAAGTCAAAAAAGAAAATGAAATTTTATCTTTAAAAATATTCAGCGCTTCAAAAGAAATAGTCAATCATCAGAATGAACTGGGCTCAATACAAACGGATGGAAAATTGTTTGTTAAGATTGCCGTGAAAGAAGGATTTATTAATCTTTTGGAGTTGCAATTAGCAGGAAGAAAAAAAATGAACATTGAAGAATTTCTAAGAGGTTTTAATTTTAATGAATGGAAAATAATTCTATAGCATGAGCAAAGAATCTAAATTTAAAAACTTCGACCCGAATAGTCCCGCAACAGGCGATGGAAATATTTTCGGACTTCCATTCACAACCGATGAAGCGGAACTCATTCTCATTCCCGTGCCTTGGGATGTAACTGTTTCGTATGCTGAAGGAACATCATGCGGTCCGCAGGCGATTTTTGAGGCTTCGGCTCAGGTGGATTTGTTTGACCCGCTGGTGAAAGATTCCTGGAAGATTGGTGTGGCAATGGAAGAAATTTCAAAAGAGATTTTCAAAAAGAATACTGCGCTGAGAAAAATTTCTTCCAAATATATCAGCAACGTTGAAAAAGGTATTTCAACGGATACTCCTGCTATGAAAAGTATCTGTACTGTGGTAAATAAAGGTTGTACAGAATTAAAGTCATGGGTAAAAAAATCTGCGGAAAAACATCTGAAGAAAAATAAATTAGTCGGACTGGTTGGTGGAGACCACAGTACTCCGCTTGGATTAATGGAAGCGCTGGCTGAAAAACATTCTGGGTTTGGTATTTTACAAATAGATGCGCACTGTGATTTGAGAAAAGCATATGAAGGATTTAAGTATTCCCATGCTTCCATTATGTATAATGCATTAAGAATTCCTCAGATAAAAAAACTCGTTCAGGTTGGAATCCGCGACTGGTGCGAAGAGGAAAATAATTATATCAATTCTTCGAATGGAAAAGTGAAAACATTTTTTGATTTTCAGCTGAAAGAGCAATTGTATCGCAGCAGAAGTTGGGTTTCCATCTGCTCTGATATTATACAGGAACTGCCTAAACACGTTTATATAAGTTTTGATATTGACGGGCTTGATCCTAAACTTTGCCCGAACAGCGGAACACCTGTTCCCGGAGGTTTGGAATTCGAGCAGGCAGTTTTCTTGTTTGAAATGCTTGCCCGCTCCGGAAAGAAAATCATTGGTTTTGACCTGAACGAAGTAGCTCCGGGAAATAATGAATGGAATGGAAACGTAGGTGCAAGAATGCTTTTCAGGATGTGCAATCTTGCAGCCGCATCAAACGGTTTAGCAACATTTAATCAATAATTCCAATGTCATCCCGAGCGGAGTCGAGGGAGAGTTGAAGAGTAAGTCAAAAAGAAATAGAGAAATGAAAAATTATTATGTGTACATACTCAAATGCTCTGATGATTCATATTATACTGGCGTTACAAATAATCTGGAAAGGCGTTTCATAGAACACGAAGAAGGAATTGATTCAGAATGTTATACTTTTTCAAGACGACCTTTAGAGATAGTCTTTTATCAAATGTATAATGACATACATCAGGCAATTGCCATAGAAAAGAAGATTAAAAAATGGTCAAGAAAAAAGAAAGAGGCTATCATTCAAGATAAGTGGGATGACCTCAAGGAACTTTCGATTTGTAAAAATGAAACAAGCCATTTGAATTCTAAAAAAGTGAAAGCGCTTCGACTCCGCTCAGCGTGACAGCCAAAGTAATCAATGAATCAAGAACTAATAAAATATCTCTCCTCCTTCATCACGGAGAGCCGCATGCAAAAGTTTGATGCGCTTATTCAGCACCGCACTCGCCATCTTACTGTTGTACTTGAAGACATCTACCAGCCTCACAATGCTGCTGCTGTGCTCCGTTCATGCGATTGTTTCGGCATTCAGGATGTACACGTAATTGAAAATCAAAACAAGTTTGAAGCAAACCCCGATGTGGAATTGGGTTCAGCAAAATGGATTACGCTTATCAAACACAACGCAAAAAAAAATAATACAGAAGATTGTATTGCTTTTTTGAAAAAGAACGGATATAAAATCGTTGTCACTTCTCCTCATAAAAACGATTGCTCCATAGAAGAACTCGACATCACAAATAAAACTGCTCTTTTCTTTGGCACAGAAATGCGGGGTGCAACTCCTGTTGCCTTTGAAAAAGCAGATGGGTTTGTAAAAATTCCTATGGTGGGATTTACCGAGAGCTTAAACATTTCTGTTTCGGCTGCTGTTACGCTTTATACGCTTGCTTCACGCCTGAAAAAAACTTCTGTGAACTGGAAGTTATCACCTGAAGAAGAACAGGAAATTCTCCTCCAGTGGCTAAAAAATTCTGTTCCGAAATCTGAAATTTTAGAAAAGGATTTTATCCGAAATTCTTCCAAAGCCTCGTAGGGATATTTGCATATATTTGCGACCCAATTAAATAGTAACAAAAAAATATAAAGTCATGGGAAAAGGAGATATCCGCACCAAAAGAGGAAAAATATGGAGAGGCACTACAGGAGTTAGCCGTCCTCGCAAAAAAAGCAAAGGTATTCGCCCGGCTGCTCCGGTTCGTAAGGTAAAAGTGTTGAAAGACCTGCCGAAAATAGCCGCTGAACAAATCGTGAAAAAGCCGGTTGTTGAAGCAGTTAAACCGCAAGTAGCAGAAGTAGTTACTCCTGCAGTTGAAGTGGTTAAACCGGTTGTTGCAGAAACAGTCTCTGCGGTTGTCCATAAGGACTCCTTCGGAGAAGCACCAGTCCATACCGAAACAAAAGCAACTAAGAAAAAAGAGAAAAGCCCGGCAAAGAAAGTTAGCAAACCTGTAGCGAAGAAGGCTCCTGTGGCAAAAAAAACTGCGGCTAAAAAACCAACAGCGAAGAAGAAAAAGAAGTAAACTCCGTATTGCCTGCTTTGATTATCCGTCAGGATTCTGAAATACGGGTAACAACAGCAGAAACTTTTTCATGGCATTTTTTGAAAAACTTGTGGCGCTGCTTTTCTCCCATCCCGCTTATCTGAGTAGATTTCTTCATCAGGTTTTTCAGCCATGATTCGGTTTCATCACAGAAGACTTTATTGGTGGTTGCCATGGAATTAAATGTATTGTGCGTGAGATAAAGCACCCGTGCATTTCCCGCAGTAACAAAAATGTGATTGTTGGTAAGAATCACTTCGCTGTGATAGAAGGTAAAGTTCCCCTCATTCTCAGCCCACTTTTCTTCTTTAATGAATTTAGAACTTTTTTCTGCCTGCTTTTCAAGCGAGTTGAGAATTTTTGTCAGGCTGTCGCAAACTAAGAAAGCTTTTTCCTTAGAATCAAACCAGCCCGATTCCCAGGCAAAGTCAAGCATGGCGAGGTTGCTTGAAAAAGTATCGTTATGCCAGATTTCTATAGAAGGGATTTGAATATAGGTATCGGTGATGCGCTTACAGGTTTCAATGAAATCATTCCTGATTTCGGAAGGGTCAAATTTTTTTCCTTCAACGGATGGTAAATTCAAAATAGCTTTCTGCCACCAATACATTTTGAATGCCGCGTATTCAGGAAGGTAAAACTGGTGAAAGATGGGAATATCACTTGCCGCATAAATAATCTGCTTGGGATGAGAGGCGTTTATCCGCTGCAAATCATTGTAAATATTTTTCAGGTAATCTTCAAACCCCGATTCATCCTGAATCATTTTTCGGAACTGGAAAGTGGCGGAAGTATTTTCGTCTGAAGCCACAATGGCATCAGGTGGAATTTTATAATGGCGGCAGAGTTTCACCATTTCATCCATGCTCAGCACGCTTTCACCGCGCATTCTGCGGTAAGCGCCATCGGCACTTATTTCAAGCACATCGGCTATTTCATTGGCAAGCGAAATGTTTGCAGGCGCAAGATGCTTTAACTTTTCAAAAAACTTTAACTGGATAGGATTTTTTGTTGTGGTTTCTTCCATTTTAGTTTATCGAATTGTAATTATTTCATTAGAAATGTTTTGCAAGATATGATTTTTATCAATTATGCATTGGCGAAAAATGCAAAAAGTGATTTCGTTTTACAGTTTCGGGCAAGCTTTTGCAAGATTCCATTTGGTTTTTAATTTCTTTTAGTTCAAATCCGTTTTTATTGCCGGATAAGCCGACTTACATTTGTTGTATGAAAATAAAAATAGGTCATCATACAAACTACCCGACAACAAATGTGTTGCCCATCCTTTAATAACTATAACCGATATTAGCAATGCCAAAAAGTTCTCACATATATATAGATGCCGATTTGCTGAAACTTATAGCAAGGATTAAATGGATTAGAAGGCAATTGGGTTACAGCCAGGAGAAACTTGCCTATGAAATGAATAGAGACAAGTCGAGCATACAGCGGTTAGAACGCGGGGTAGTAAATCCTGGTTTTTTGTATGTGCGTGATATTGCAAAAGCATTGGGTGTTCCGCTCAGAATATTAATGGATATAAATTAAGAATACAATGAGCATAAAAAAGTTTAAAGCATGGGTTCGCGCAAATCCGAAGGGCAAAACAAAGTTTGAAAGATGGGTTTTCACAAATCCGAAGGGTAGAAAAAAGTTTGAAGTATGGGTTCGCACAAATACGAGAGGGAGAAAAAAGTTTGAAACATGGGTTCGTATAAATGAGAGGGGCATAAAAAAGTTCAAAATATGAGTTCGCACAAATGCGACAGGTATAAAAAAGATTGAAACATTAGTTCGCATAAATGCGAGAGGCGTAAAAAAGTTTAAAACATAGTATCGCACAAATGCGAGAGGCAAAAAAACAACTAATAATAAATAATCACTAAACAATAACCAATAATCAATCACAATGAGCATAACAAGAAAACTTCCCGACTCAGACGAAAAGCGCAACATCGCCCTGAGCGGAGCAAAAACCAAAAAAGACAACACCGCACCGGCTAACATCGCCATTACTCCAAACACTATCACACGGTTGGATGCCATGCAGCCGCTGTTTTCATCGCTGATGCAGGCGCGGGCAAACAAACTTCAGGCGCAAACCGATTCCACCACGGTGAAAGAAACCGCTCAGGCAAGAGCGCGCATGTTCGTATCGCATTTCATTCAGGCATTTAATAATGGAGTGGATAGAGGAATGTTTCCCCCATCGCACCGCGCATTTTACCAGTTGGATGTGAACTCAAACAGCGTCCCTGACATCAGCACCGAACCCCTGCTCACCCAGTGGTGGCAGCGATTGATTGACGGAGATGCCGCGCGCATTGCCGCAGGCGGAGCGCCCATGGCGATGCCCACTATTGCTGAAGTAACTTTTGAATACAACGCCTTCAAGAATGCCAACATTGCGCAGAGCACGGCAAAAAATAATTATGACAGCGCGCAGGAAGATGTGGAAGACCAGCGCGAAGAAGCCGACAAAATAATTTTGAAAGTTTGGGACGAAGTGGAAACATTTTTTAATGAAGAACCCATCACCAGCAAGCGCAACAAAGCCCGCGAATGGGGATTGGTGTATGTCAGCACTGTGAAAACAACCATCCGCGGAAAAGGGCGCCATGCCGTTACCGCAGCCGCCCTTGCAGGAATGAGCGCGCGCCTGGTTGAAACCAACGAAAGCGCAGTAACCGATGCCAATGGCGACTTTGAACTTGTAACCGGTTTTGTGGGACCCGGCAATATGGAATTTGCAAAACCATTATTCGTCACCGACACCAAAGCCCTTAACATTCCCGAAGGAGGCGACCTCACTCAGGATGTGAATCTCCAACCCGTAGGATAAAATCCAACGGGTTAAAGCCGCAGCCGTGTTGAAAACATCTTTTAAACTTTTCCAGCCCAGCATCAAACCGGGTTGGAAAGGTTTTTATAAAAAAAGTCATGGAAAATAATACAATCAAATTTGGCAGACCATTACATACTCCTTTTTACAAAGAGGTTAAAGAAAAAACTGATAACTATTTTATTTCAAAAGGATATGGAAAAAAGGCGAATAGAGCCATGATTCTTAAAATGGTAATTATTGCTTTTTTATTCTTTGGTTCCTATGCCGCTTTATTAAGTAACAGGTTTAGTGAACAAACCCTGCTGCTGCTTGCGTTATTATTCGGACTTTCACAAGCATTAATTGCCTTTAATATTTCTCATGATGCTTCGCACAATGCTCTGTTTAGTAATTCAAAACTGAATAAACTATTTTCATATTCTTTCAATTTAATAGGCGTGAACAGGTATATTTGGGATATAAAGCATAACGTTTCTCACCATTCTTTTACCAACGTTCCTGGTTATGATATGGATATTGAACAAATAAAAATTGCAAGATTGGTGAACCATGTTAAACTAAAATGGTTTTATCGCTATCAGCATATCTATGTGCCGCTGCTCTATCCGGTCACAAGTTTATACATGATTTTCATAAAAGATTTTCAACTGTTCGCCACAAAAAAATTCGGAAATAATAATTTTTATAATCATCCCAAAAAAGAATATCTGATTTTATTTGTTTCTAAACTGGTTTACTTTACGTATGCTTTGGTCATTCCATTAGTTTTTATAAATCTTGTCTGCTGGAAAATATTAATCGGCTTTTTTTTAATGCACTTTGTTTTGGGCGTGTTTCTTGCCATCATCTTTTTTCCTGTTCATGCGTTAGATGACAGTCCATTTCCTGAACCAGATAATGGCATAATAGATAATAGCTGGGCAGTGCATCAGGTAGAAGTGACTACCAACTTTGGCGTTAATAACAAGATATTATTTTGGTTAAGCGGAGGGCTTAACACTCATATCGCTCATCACCTTTTTTCTTCCGTTTGCCATATTCATTATTTTGATCTTACTCAAATAATACGGGCAACTGCTTTAAAACATAATATCAGGTTTAGAGAAAATACAATTTTTCAGGCATTATCTTCTCATATAAATCTTTTAAAGATTATGGGAAGAACTGAAAAATTAGCAGGCAAAATATAATTCAGTTATGGTAACCGCCTTCACCGATCTTTTATTGGCAATTTTTTGTTTTTGGTGTTACAAATCATTGTCAAAACTGCGGATAGGGAATACTTACATTACTCAATGGCGATTATTCTTTTTATTTCTTTGTGTATCCACTTTTTTGGGTGTTGTGGTTCATGGCTTGCCTTGGGAACACACTTCCGGCTACTATATAATTACTTGGCTTATCATGCAGTGCATTGCAGGCGTTTCTTTGTTTTATGCACAAGTAGCGGCATGTAAAGAAGAAATAGCTGATGTTAACAAGCATAAATTATTTTTTACTATTTCTCTGGTGCAGCTATTTGTTTTTTTCGCTTGCGTATTTTATTTTAAAAACTTTTTGGTTGTTTCTGTCAATTCATTAGTTGGCTTAGTGCAACTTGTTGTATTGTATTTTCCAACATCAATCCGCACCCGAAAATATAAAGCGATGATATTCTCTGGTTTTATTATATCTTTTTCTACCATTTATATTCATTCAAAAAAAATATCACTTGCTTCATGGTTTAATCATAATGATATTTCGCATATGATAATGTTATTTAGCTTGCTTTTTATCTATTTCGGGTTAAAACACAAATACAAAAGTGCATTTAAATACAAAGAAAGTTTAGTTTAAATCAACATTGTGCGAAAATTCTTTTGCAGTATTCAATAATTTACTTTTTCCATTTGCATAAAATGCAAAAACACCTGCCTTCAAGCATAGTACCGCGCTCTTTTTGCAGAAATCGCTAAGAGTTCAGTTTCTCTCTATCTCAAATCCGTTTTTTCTCTTCGCCAATAGGGCACATCTTTGTTTCATCAAAACCCGTAGGATAACATCCAACGGGTCAAACGGAAAACAAACACAAACCAAAATCAATTAAAATGAAAACAAAACTCACAATCATTACACTGTTGCTTGCAGCAAGTGCATTTACAAAAGCACAGGAAATTCCTACAGCGCCCACTAAACCTGCTGATGAGAAAAAACAGAAGGATAGAATCATAGGCATAGGGCTGAAATCATCCAACCTGTTGAATGATTTATTACAAAGCCAATACGAATATGTTATGCCTGCCGGCAACAGGATAGTGGTAACCATTAACGCCCATCCGAATTTCAGAATACAACCTGAAGTTGGTTATTTTCAAACGAAAAGTTACAATAAATATTTGAAAGAAGATTTAGTCAACAAAAGTTTTGCCTACGGAGCGGGCATGTATGGAATGTGGCAAAAAGAAAAAACCAATTTATATGCGGGATTAAAATACATAGCATCTAAAAACAGTGATGAGGGTGTGCAACAAACCACAACCTATAATCCCAACCCTCCTTATAATACTATAACTACATATAATAAAACTACCGCAACCTTTACTAACAGCGCGGTGGGGCTTGTGCTGGGCGGAGAATATTTTTTAAGCGGGCATTTCAGCGTTGGCACCGAAGTGGGATTACTGCGCACAAAATCCAATGCGGATTATCCGTCTGGTTCTTATTACCAAGAGGAGGATTATGCCTCCACTTCTATCACGACTGAAACCAACTTGCTCGTGAGATTTTATTTCTAAGAAATATTTTTATAACAATAACAATTAAAATCAAAATCAACAACAATGAAAACAACAAATCAAACAATCAAAACAATGATGCTCGGTATTATAATGTGCGGGGCAATCATTAGTTCAAGTGCACAAAACCAAGCCAAGCCCGTGGCAGCAGTGCTGGGTATTGACAGCAAAGGCGTTATATCAGATGCTGAAGCAGTCGGCTACATGGTTCGGCTCGAAATGGAGAAAGCAAACGTGTACAATGTAATGGACAAATACGATGTGGCAGAAGGTGTGAAGAAAAACAACATTGATGCGAAAACCTGTTTTGGAAAATCATGCGTGGTGGCGGCTGGAAAATCGCTGGGAGTTGACAAGATGATTACAGGAAGCGTGGAGCGATTCGGAGAAAAGATTGTGATCTCACTTAAAGTGATTGATGTAAAAACAGAAGTGGTTGAGAAACAAGATGCGACTGAGTATCTGAATCTACAGCCCGAATTGCAGAAGATGATAGCTATTTCGGTGCAGAAGATGATGGGTATTACGCCTGACCAAAACTTGGTGAACCTTCTTATCAATTACGATACGCCTGTTGAAAGCCCGAAGACGCAACTGAGATTGAATGGTCCAAGAATGGGCGGCTCAATGGTGTTTGGCGATGGAGCAAAAGTTCTTCAGGAGCCTTCAGCTGACAAAGGCGGTTTTGATATGTATCCTGTAATGTTCGATTGCGGATGGCAGCATGAATGGCAATACCTGAGTGCCGGAAATTTTCAGGCACTGGTGGAGTTCATCCCTATGATCAGCGGGCTTGAATCGGGTAAGTTCATTCCTTCCGTAACTTTTATGAATGGCTTCAGATTTGGAAAAGGAGGATGGGAATTTGCTTTCGGTCCCAGTTTCAGAATTGTTCAAAAAGCAAAAGGATTTTATGATACAAATAATTCTTTAGGTGCTGGCAACGATGCATGGCACTTAGAGAATGAGTGGAATATTATGGATACAGTTGCCGGCATTCCTCGCCCTGTACCCAATCCCTATTCGACTGAAAAACGATTAGACAGCCGCGGTTCTTCTGCTCTGTCCGCCCGATTGGTTTTAGCTGTAGGAAGAACATTTAAATCTGGTTACCTGAATATTCCCGTGAATGTGTTTGTAGTGCCTGATAAGGCAGGAACAACGGTTGGCGTTTCATTCGGGTTTAATATTTATAAAAAACCAAGAGTTCAATAAACCTTCACCTATTTCACCGATGAGAAACAGTATGATTACACCGATTAAAGCAAAAGAATCGGTGTAATCATTTTTAAAATCGGTGCAATCAAAAAATACAAACCATGTCTAACTTAATTATCCTCTCATTTGCACTGGTGTTCTCTTTTTCATCAGCCATGCAAAACAAAGCGCCTGACCTTACCAAACCGGAAGACATAAAAGCACTCGGAATAGGAAAAATTATTGAAAAGGATAACTCTGTAATAAAGAACATCAATCTTCTGGAAATAAAAGAATACTGGATTGTGTACGAAAAGAATTCAAGCACACATGATAAGATGATGGATGTTATTAGCAGGATTGAATTTACTGAAAGCAAATGGGGTCCCTTGAAGCTTGAATTTCATAACAACAAACCCGAAACGCATTATCTGAATTACTAAACTAATTTTCATGAAAATAATATTATATATATCAGTAATCAGCAACCGGCTGTCGGTCATCAGCATAATTTTTCTTTCCATCTGCTTTCTGCTTGGTCTCAATCCCTTCGGAACATCTTACGTCTTGCTGGCGCAAGATAGCACCCTGCCCCAGGGCAATAGCCGCATTCAACTTTTTTCAGGAAAGGAAATAAAACATGTTCGCCTCTGGAAAATTGATACCACAAAGGTGGAATATGTTATAAATGGAAACCTTATGGATGTAAAAACTTCGGATGTAAAAAAAATTGAAACGCCCACTTATCTCATTACATTTAATGAAGAGAAAAAAATCCTGAAAAAAAATTATGATTTAATTGTTCCCTATTATGGAGACACCATTCGCTGTTTTATTCTAAAGGAAGATGAATGGGTGATTTCATATCTGCCAGCCGGAAGCGATACGAAGAAAAGCATCACGAAGAGTGCTGTAAAAACTTATTTGCAGTGGCCCGAGCAAAAACCTGAAACGCCTGCCCCAACCTTAAAGGGAGAAGAAGCAGGGAAGAACATGAAGAAAGAAATACCAGATACTTCGCAGCACCCTTTAGGGCTGGTGGCAAACGAACAAAGAACGATTCCTGCTCAAACAAATGCAGATGATTATTATGATGCAAAAAAGAAACTTCAGGTTTCTGTCCCTTTGGGAGAAGTAGATGAAAAAGAAAAATGGAATAATATGCAGTCATCTTATTATTATCAAAGTTATCAGCGCGGAGTGAGCGATGCTGTTCGGAATTACAAAGGTGGTTGGGCGGCTGGTGGCTTTTGCACGGGCATGACTTTCGGTTCTCCGTTTGTTTCATCCGCAGCAATAAATTCTAAAGTGTCGTTTGAAAAAATTCCTTCGGGTGTGGATGAGAAATTATATCGCAATGGTTATGAAAATGAAATGGTGAAAATGAGAACAAAAAAAGCAGCGGGTGGCGCATCCGTGGCAAAAGGAATAATCGGTTTTATAATTTTTATTGCTCTTGCTTCTGCAGGGCTTTAAGTGGTGGATGATGGAAATAAAAACAAAGCAATACGTAACTTATTCAAAATACATATGTTTATAAGTTTGTCCATGTTTCTTTGGGTGCCTATGTTTGTACAAACAGATGACAGTACAAAAAAACAAAAAACACATAATAATGTTGAGAAGAAAGATTCTATCTCCTTTTCAAAATGTGCAAGAGCAAGGATTGTTATTAAAGATGAAACAACTGATCAAATTCAAACTAAACAAGAAACAGCAACAAAAAAATTCATTATACAAAAATAAAACACAATAAAAACAAAGCTCCTGCTCCTGTTATTTCTTCTCTCATTTATTACTTCGTGCACTATTGAACAAAGAAAATATATGCCCGGTTATCATATTGAGTGGAACAGCAAGAGAAATAATCCGGAAGAAAAACAAACAGCAAGAAAAGAAAACACCCAGGCTTTGTCGGGGCAGGCAGAAACAGAAACTGTTTTTAATGAAGATGTATTAAGCGCTGACAATAACTCTGATATTCAAACTATCTCCTTCAAGAAAAAACCTCCTGTAGTTTTCAGCGAACCACCTTTAATCTTGAATGAAAACAAAAGCGTTGCCGATGGTATTATCATAACAAAAAGAGGTGATACGATTCATTGCAAAATCATCAGAGAAACTTCTGTGCGTATTTACTATGTAAAAAATGAAGTTTCCGTTTCGCAGGATTCTGCGATGAGCAAAGTTGAACAATCTATCTTAAGAACAGATGTAGCATCCTATAATTGGGATTCAAAAGCGAAAACCGACAAGCAAATGCAGGAAAATAATAGCTCTGTTACTAATAAAATAGTTATTGTAATCATACTTGTAATTATTGTGATTGTAGTATTTTTAGCACTTTTGTCGAGGGCATTAAGTGGTTTTTACTTCTCCATATAAACAGATAGAAATTTACTCCATAGAACAAATAAAAAATAAAAAAACATGGCAGACCAAAAACACTTAGATGCGCACTATACACGGATGGATAAAATATTCCGTTTAAGCTTAGGCGACAAAGGCGCTTACAGCTGCGCCCGGTTTGATGGAGATTTTTCCATGACCACGGAAGCAGCGCAACTCAAAAAATACCAGTTCATTATTGATGGATGTAATATCAAAAACGGCTCAAAAGTGTTGGATATGGGATGCGGGTGGGGCAACTTTGTAGATTATTTAGGCGGGATGGGAGTAGATGCGTATGGTGTGGTATTAGCCAAAGGACAGGCGGATGCCTGCATAAAAAACGGTTTGAAAGTTAAACACATGAACTCTAAAGATATTACTCCTGAAACATTCGGAAAGTTTGATGCCATAACTGCAATGGGAAGCCCCGAACATTTATGTTCTGTGGAAGAATATGCAGCAGGCGAGCAGGAAAAAATTTATAAAAAATATTTTAAGCAAGTAGCCAGTTTGCTTCCAGTAGGTGGACGTTTTTATTGCCAATCAATGGTGTTCGGTCCTAATATGGTGAAGTTCGAAGATATCCCCTTTGATAAAACCGATTTAAGCAAAAAAGAATTTACAAACGAAGAATACATGGATATCATCTGCCGTGTGTTTCCCGGCTCATGGCTTCCCTATGGAAAAGAAGGATTGATTAACCCCGCCACCGAAGAACATTTCAAATTAATATCGGTTGACAGCGGCAGGTTCGATTACATCGAAACCATTCACCGGTGGACAGCCGCATTTACTAAATTCAGTTTCCGCAAGTATTTGCTTTTCGCATCTTTCATCCCCGATTATTTATTTGACCCCACTTTCAGAGAATGGATGCGCAGGTTTAAAATACAAGCCAACCTGCATGTGTTCACCCGGCACATCTTTGATCATTACAGGATTGTATTTGAAAAGGTGAAAGATTAAGGTAGAGCTGGTTATCCGAAAAGATCAAAAATTAAAAACCCATCCCGCGCAGTGCGGAATGGGTTTTATTATTACTGAAGGTTTTAATTTTTAGTGATACCCGAATATTTTTGTTTTATCTTTTTTCTTGTATTTCCAGTAGAGTTTCCATCCATAAGGGCAATCATTTGCCACAACCGGAACTGGATTTCCGCTGGCATCCACACCAAATGTGCAAATTAAGTTGAACTCTTTGCCCTCCACAACAACGCTCACTTCTCCCTGAACAGGAGCCCATGCACCGCAAGTAGTGTTCCAGATAACAGGGGTTGTAACCTGACTAGTGAATGCATCGCCATTGCGGGTAGTGCCGTAGTTTTCAAGATTACTTAAACTGTTGTAAGAGCCTGTTCCTTCGCCTGTGCAGGTAAGAACACTGTTTGCCCATACGTAAGTGAATTTTCGGTTCAGGTTGCAGGTAGCAGATTTTCCGTCTTCAAACGTGCAGGTAAGCGCACCGCTGGGAGTAACAGTATGAATCAAACTTGGCTGACCTAAGAAAATCAAATCAAACCAAGTTCCACCGTTTACGTTGGTCACAAGGTGAGTGCCGTCAAATTTAATGCTCTTGTCGTCAGAGGCGCGTGTTACTTTATAACTTAAATATTCAACCTGTAAAACACAACCCGCATTTTTCCATCGCACTCCGCTTGAATAATTCAGAATGGTGAGGCGGATGGAGCCCTCTCTTTTTCGGTTGTTGCACACGGTACCATCATAATTAATTTTGACAATACCTGGACCTATACTATCAATGGATGCACCGCAAATGGTTGTCAAAACCGAAGGAAGCTGGGTGCTTCTTCCTGACATGGATGAATAATTGCCGATAGCTGTGTTGGCATCGCTTACACCCTGATCGGTTTGGCTCTGAATGTTGCGGTTGTCTTCCGATGACTGCCCGTTTTCATTTTTGAATTCTTTCCTTTTTCGGCAGCTTGTTGTAACAAGCAACACGCTCATTGCTGCTATCGAAAGCATGACAATGATTGATTTGTTTTTCATGTAATTATTGTTTTAAAGGTAAATTTAAGAAGAATACTCTTTTAATATTGCTTGGACGTTTTCAAACTGTAATTAGTTACACAGTATTACAAATTCTTAGCTTTTAATTACTTCACAGGGTAATACACATTCGTCAGCCACTTGGTTGAATCGGGTTCTTTGCCCGGGTCAGTAACATATTCTTCAGCAATGGGCGTGAGTTGCATGAATCCTTTTTCATGCATGTAGTCATCCATTGCCATGTGCGCTGTGCCAATTCCGTTGTAGCCGCCCATGTAGGCGATGTGAAGCATTTTTCCTGCGGGAAGAATAAATGTTTCAAACCCTTTCACTTTTGTTTTTGAATCTCCTTTCACGGGAATGGCGGCAGCCATTACAGCGATTTTGTTCACCGTGTCCCAGCTGAAATATAATCCTGAAGGAGAAGCCGCTGGTTCAAGTTTTGCTTTTCCAACCGCTTCAAAAATAGCGGGAAGATTTTTCTGGTAGAACTCCGAAATCTGAGCCCAGCCCAAAGAATCTTTTTTTCCGATGTAAACCATTTCGGGCGAATCCATTTCCATTACTTCAAAGCCGCGGTATTTTTTTGGTCCTGTTGGAATTGCTTCTGCTACTTCTTTAATGCCCGCTAATCCCTTTTCAAAATCAGGTCCCATCATTTTGTCCATGAACAAACCAAAGATTCTTCCGATAGGATTCATTCCCATATCGCTTTCCATGCTCCATGTAACTTTTATTCCACTGTCTGATTTTGCAAAAATAAATTTTCCCGTAGCGGTTCCGTTTTCCATAAAGTTTATTGCAGTAGTAATAGAATCCGGTGTGCTGGAAGTAATCGTCATATCTCCGCTTCCTACATTTTTATTTTCGCTTGTCCATTTTGAAGAGGCGCCCGCACCTGCTTCGCTCCCGCTATATTCTGTTTTCATGGCAGGGTCCATCTTTTGCCAGGGCGACCACTTTTCCCAGTTTTTAAGATTGTTAATCTGCTCGTGAATGATTTCTGCCGGTGCACTGATAGTGAGCGAACGCTCAACATGCACGTGTTTGGGTGAAAGAAATCCGACAATTGAAACTATTGCTGCCAGAACTACCAGCGCAATTAATATTCCTTTAACGATTTTCATGATAAGGTGTTTTTGAGATGATAAGCGAAAATATAACTTTTCTATTTACTGAGCGCGGTTGCAGCACAGCAATAAACAGAGGAAAGAAAGAATAAAAAGAAAAAGGAGAGAGAGGGCGTTACTTCCTCTTCACAAACTTTTGCTGAGAAATGGTTTTGTTATTCATATCGCTGATGATAACAAAATAAATTCCTTCCGCAAAATTGCTGATGTCAATGCTTTCCGCCTGATTGATTCCTTTCACAGTCAGTTGTTTTTGCTGCATCATTTTTCTTCCAAAAACATCTGCTATATCAATGGCGATATTTTCTTCCTGCAAGGATGTGGTGTAAACCATTATTTCATTATTTGCAGGGTTAGGGTAAAACAGATAATGAGGCGCTTGTTTGAAATCAATCACAATAATATTTGCAGCGTATTTTACTGAACCATCAAAATCAGTTTGCTTCAGCCGGTAATAATTAATGCCGATAAAAGGTTCTTTGTCTATGGATTGATAATGCTTTGTGGTACTGCTGTTGCCCGCTCCATCCACTACTGCAAGTTTTTCAAAGTTAAATCCATCCGTTCCGCGTTCCAGCGTAAAATAATCGTTGTTTCTTTCAGAAGCAGTTACCCATTCAAGAATATTTTCTTCCCCATTACTTTTTCCTGTGAAGGATAAAAGTTCAGCAGGAAGCGGGTTGACTCCCGGTGATTTTGAACTAAAAGTAAAAGGACTGAAAGCAGTAACAACATCAGAAGTTACTGTTCCTGCTGCAGTACCAGCGCAAGAACCTGTGTAAGGATTAACGGCTGCTAGATTTTTATTTTCCCAGCAAGCACCCGTGAAACGCCCAACTACTAAATCACCCGGAGTGCCTGTGCAACTGTTTATCCCACTGCTGGCAGCATTTTCCCAATATAAAGTAACCGCTGCGTTTCCTGTGCCTGCAGGTCTGTCAAGTTGCCAATATTCAAATCCGCTTACATTATTCAGCACCGGAAGAGGTGCAGCGCACATAGAAGTAATATTTGTATAAGGCGTGAAAAAATATTGCGCCTGAAAAGTGGAAGCAGCTGTTGGGGCAGAAATCGCTATTCTTGCCCAACGGTTGAAAGCATCACCAACAGGAAATACAAAAGCGGTGGCTCCGATTTTCTGCATCGGTCCGTCAACAAAACTTATAATACTTCCGTAGGGCGAAGGAACTGAAGAGCCGGCATTCATTATTAATAATGGAGGATTGGCAGTATAAATAATTCCATTGGTTAAGGTTAATATTCCTGCAATCACTAAGTTGCTGGTGGCGGTTCCTGTCAATGTCATTCCTCCGCCCGAATTATTCATAGTAACATTGGTCCAGGTTATAGTTCCGGCACTGTTGGTATACGTTTGAGGAATGGTTCCGTTAAATTCAACATTGGGGAAATTCGTAACGGTTACGTTTGATGCCGTGCTGAAGTTGCCGGCAATTTTTATCACATTATTATTGCCATTGAAAACACTGGTCGTATTTTGAGTTACAAAATTTCCTCCTATGTCAAGAGGTGTTGCTGCTGCCAGTATAAGGCTGCCGCCTGTTTTATTAATAACAAGATTTCCGATTTTATTTGCTCCGGTCAATGAGCCGCTGATGTTCTGCACAACAGCGCCATTATTAAAAAGCAGTGTTGCGGTAGATGCCATCGTAAGCGTTCCGTTATTGATAAAGTCACCGCAAACAGTCAGCGTGCAGTTTGGGTTAATCATCAGAGTTGCTCCGGCATTGATAGTAATATTCTGAACGTTTACATTTGAACTGATTATGGGCTGAGCTCCTCCTGAAGCAATGATGGCATTTATCCCGCAGTTAGGCGGACCGCATCCTCCCCAATTTCCTGCCTGAACCCACGCGTTGCTTGTGCTGCTTCCCCAAGTCATGGTGGAACCCGGTGTAGAATAGGCAATGGGCGAAGTGCCGCTGAATTTTAGTGTGTATCCTGAAACATAATCATTCGCATAGTTGCTGACGGCAAGAACATAAATTTCTCCATTGGTGACTGCTAAATTTGCTTCATATGCGCCACCAAATCCCGCATAAGCAGGCGGGGCTGTTCCTGTTGTTGTATACAGTCCGGTTACTCCGAGATAACTATAATTGCATCGAGTGGGCGTAGAGGGAGCAGTTGCAGCAGCAATTTCGGTACAACACCATGTGCCATCACCTGTGCCATTACAAGCGGCTGACCATCTCCATAATGACCAATCGTAGTCGGTTTCATCGCCAGGCGAGATATACCCCGGATTGGATTGTCCGGTCAGTGGGTTCGGGTTGCCATAATCATTGGGAACAATATCAAATGCAAGAGTTCCGTTTGCATTGATGTTGATGGTGTACCATGTAGAACTTTTTTCTCCGCTGGCAAGACATATTCCGGTGCCGGTAAAATCACAGATATTGCCGAATGCAAAATTACCGGGATTGGCAACCGTGGTGGTTTGACCGCAAATAGGATTTGTATATGTTAGAACCGGTCCGCAATCCTGACCTACTACAGGAGGCAATACAGGAAGGGCTATATTGTTTCCATCAATAACCAGAATGGAGAAAGTACCAACGAGATTATCCTCGCCATCTACTCTTATATAGGCATAAGTGCCTGCGCCAATATTCTGAAGATTTAAATAAGAATGGTCGTATTGTGTTCCGCAGGATGCCGCATCCTGATTACAGTCAACATAGGTTAGTCCAGCACAGGAATTGCCTCTATAGACATCAATTTGTGTTTTCAATAATGAACCGGCAGTGGTTTTTATGACAAGGTCTCTGGATGCAGGTATAGTAACTCTGTACCAAATTGTATTCATCGCTCCGGTTGTCCAGCAGGCGGGGGCTACCGGCTCACCCATAGCGTTGGTGCAGGTGTTGTCTCCATTTGCGCTCACGCCAAGCGTTAAGGGTATGGCTCCGCTGCAAGGGTCGTTAGCTGTATTTCCGCCTGGTGCGCTGATGGTAATATCATAATTTACATAATCACCCGGAACCGACCAACTGTCTACAATAACATAATAGTATCCGGCTGAAGGAATGTTAATATCGGCAGTAAGAAATCCGCCAATGGTGCCGGTGGTAGAATTAAATATGCAGGTGCTTCCGCTCACATCCGGGCAGCCATTATAAACCTGAAAACCGATAGAGGTGGAACTGGTATTGCTGAGTGTAACATTAACACAACCGGCAGCGCCTACCAATACTTTATATACCTTATCATTGTCTGATTCATAACTTGAGCCGCAGGAAGCAACACTTGCATTGGTGTAATCATCGCCCATGCAGGCGGTGGTTTCTCCTGTTTTTAAATACGGCAAAGTGATGTTCACAGGATTGGCGCAAGTGGTTCCTGTGCGCGGGGTGGTGGTTATCTGAATATCGTCAACGGCAATGGGCGGTTGTGTGCCTCCGCCTCCATCATTCCACCATGAGAAAATAAGCCGCCATGTTTCGTTTCCTCCGCAGGCAACAGGCAATGTATTTGTAAACTGCTGCCATGTTGCCGATTGATTATATACATAAGGAGTTAACTCATAAGTGGAACTTACCTGTGTTCCGGCAACCGGAGTAACCGAAGTAGGAGCAAAAAATACTCTCAGATAATCATACGAAGCGCTTTCTCCCATTCCTTTCCAATAAAATCTCAACGCATAATCATTGCTTCCCGCAGGAAAAGTTATGTCTTTATAAAAATGAACGGTTGATGTTGCAGTAATATCATAATCATTATCTGTACCTCCCCCATTATGAATATACATTGAATTGGCTCCTGTATAAAAAGTATTTGTGCCTCTTATCCATACATTGGGTTGAGCGCCATTCACTATTGTCCAGTCGGTGCAGGTTTCAAAACCATCGGTGATAGGCGGTGTGGTTTGCGAAGGAGTGTATGAAGCGCCTGTTGCAAATGACCAAACCGTTGCACAGGCGCCAGCGCCTCCGCCATTGCGCGGAACTATTCTCCAGTAATAAGTAGTGCTTGGCAAAAGCGTTCCGGGATTATAGAATAAAGAAGTAACATTGGTAAGATATGGCGGAGCAGCAGCAGTGCCAAAATACACATCATAACTGGTTGCAGGGTTGCAGGCGGTAACGGCAGGTGCAGTCCAGTTCAATATGGCATTTATCCCGCAGGTGATTCCCGATGCGCCATTTGCAGGTGAAGTATAGGTAGCGCAGCCGGGAACTCCGGGAACTCCAAGCCAGAGATTATCAATGCCGATATCTGTGCTGCCATAATCGGAAGTGCCTCTGAATCGTAGTACACAGGTAGCAGAGGTTGAAGTGATATTAACAGTTTGGTTTGTCCATCCTGAATTGGGTGGCAGAGTTAAAAGAGTAGTAGGAAATGTTGCGCCTCCATCTGTTGAAAGCATCACATCAAGCACATCGCTTCCGCTGGTATTATTATAATCAAAACACAATGACTTTGTTCCGGCAGGGCTGAGGTTAACATATAAGTCCAGATTTCCTTGCAAACCGCTGGAAGCCCAGGCAGAATGGAAACGGGCAGAATAGGTGCCAAGAGTGCTGGTAGGTGCATAGACACCTCCTGCCGGAGTAGACCATGCGGCAGCGGCTCCATCATCATCTCTTCGCCATGAATTATTTCCTGTGGCAGGTGTGTTTATCCATGCATTTGTTGGAATATCGCGGGTGTCGCAACGGTTTATCCATGGACCTTCAAAACTCTGAGAGTAAGGGATGGTAGCATAAGTAGGTGTTCCGGTAATGGTTACTAAGGTGCTTGCCGAGTAGGCGAATAATGCGCTGTTCGAGCAGGTAATTACACAGCGGTAGTTGGTGCTCGCTCCAGGAGTGGCTGTGTAGGTGGATGAAGTTGCCCCTGCAATATTTGTCCATGTAGTAATAGGATTGGGTGATGATTGCCACTGAAAAGTTATGCCACCGGCAACTGTATAACCCGATGCAGAAATGGTAGAACTCTGCCCGAGGCATATTGATGCAGGCGAAGCCGAAGCCGTGCCGCCTGCGGGAGTGCCGGAGCAGGGAAGTAAACATCTTAAATTATCAATTCCAATATCAGTAGAACCATAATCGGCAGTAGCCCTGAACCGTATAACCGTGGTGGCTGAAGTGGTTGTAATACTAATGGATTGTTGTGTCCAGCTTCCGGCAACGGCATAAGAGCCCAGCGTGGTGGGAAAGGTGCTGCCTCCGTTGGTAGATTGCAACACATCAAGCACATCGGTGCCGCTCGTATTTATATAATCGAAAGTTAAAGTTTTGGTGCCGGCAGGGCTGCAGTCAACATATAAATCTAAAATACCCTGCAAGCCGCTTGTCGCGTTTCCGCTGTGAAACCGTGCTGAATGGGCAGTGGTGGTAAATACCGGAGAATAAATGTAAGAACCCGGTACACCCCATGCAGCAAGCGCGCCTTCATCATCTCTGCGCCATGAATTATTTCCGGTAGAAGGATTTGCAGCCCAATTGGTACTCGGTATATCATTTATTCCAGCACCGCATGAACTTGTCCATGATTCAAAGTCTTGTGTGTAGCCAAGCGATGCATAAGTTGGAACTACAGGAGCTAATGAAATAAGTGAAATATTATCTACTGCTGCCGGAGGATTTGTTCCAACTGAAGCATCATTTCTCCAACTGAAAACCAAACGTTTTGTTGTTCCTGCATTTGATGCCGGAATTGTGATAGTAGCGCTTTGCCAAGTTGTTTGCGCATTATAAGGTCCTCCAATTAAATCTAACGATGCCTGCTCTGTTCCCGCTGTAACAGCGGTTGCAGTGCTTGTCAAATAAACTTTTAGGTGGTCGCAACAAGATTCTCCGTCTCCTTTCCAGTTAAATGTTAGTGTAATGCAGGTCTCGCCTGCAGGAAAGGTAACATCTCTGTAAAAATGTGATACACGAGTAGCTGTATTATCGTAATCATTAGTAGTTCCAGCATTAGTAGTTATATATATGCTTTTAGTTCCTGCAAAAGCGGTGGCGGTGTTTACTATCCATTTATTCCTTGCATCGTTTACGGCAGTCCATCCGTTGGCTGCTGGAGTGCTGGTTGCATTTTCAAAACTTCCGTTAGGGTTTGTTGCAACGCCAGAATTAATAATGACAGTGGCAAAACCCGAATTACAAAAAATAAATGAGGAGAAAACAACAGTAAATAAATATGATTTGTAAAAATTCATCATTACATATAGCGGAAAAATTAAAATCCTGCTCTATAAATTTACATTATTAATTTGCAAGTGTACGCCATAAATCCCGCGTTTTAGCAACAATTACTTAACATTTAGACGAGTGATGGGTTTTTGTCGATGAACTATCCGTAATCTATCGGCAGAACCAAGAATAGTTTAGACATATAACCAACAAAGCAAATGCTTTATTCAAAGAACCAAAAGTTGTACTTACCAACAAAAAACCGTAAACCGAAAACTGTAAACCCTAAACACTCTGTTGTTATCGCCCATCCGAAAATGTTTAAGTGGGAGAAGAGGTGTCTGTGCAGGAAGGAAGGCGACCATTCTACCGCACGGAAAAATAATTTCTCAGCCCCAGAGAATCATTTTCCCTCACCAGAGAATCATTTTCCCTCACCAGAGAATCATTCTCCCTCACCAGAGAATCATTTTCCCTCACCAGAGAATCATTCTCCCTCACCAGAGAATCATTCTCCCTCACCAGAGAATCATTTTCCCTCACCAGAGAATCATTCTCCCGCACCAGAGAATCATTTTCCCTCACCAGAGAATCATTCTACCGTGCAAAATTTCAATAATTTATATATAGGACTTTCGCAAGAATGGTACAGATACAGGGCTTACGCAAACAATTAAAAATGGAACGCAGATGACACAGATTAAGCAGATAATCGCGGATCAAATCAGCGGAAATCATAAAAATCAGCGTTATCAGCATTCTATTCTTCTTTTGCGTAAGTCCTAAGATAACTAAAAAATACGAATTTTCGAATAAACAGCTGGCTGTACCTTTCGTAAATTCGCAACATTTCGCTATCTGTACCACTTTCTGCGTAAAGTCCTAAGTGTGTAAGTCCTGAGTTAATGAATCGTCTTCAAATCTAATTTCCTCAGCTTGGGAGAAATCTTCGCCACAAGCCCCACAATTCCAATCGTCATGCAGCCGCCAAATATCACCGATGGAACCAATCCTAAAAGTTTTGCCGCCACACCCGATTCAAACGCGCCTATTTCGTTGGATGAGCCGATGAACATTCCGTTCACTGCGGCAACGCGCCCGCGCATTTCATCGGGAGTGGATAATTGTAAAATGATGTGCCGCACCACCACGCTCACATTGTCAAAAGCACCGCTGAGCGCGAGAATAAAGAGCGAGAGGTAAAAATTTTCTGACAACGCGAACGCAATCATGCAGAGTCCGAAACCCGCTACGCACCATAGCAGCGTTCTTCCCGCGTTTTTCTTCTGAGGATAGTAAGCCAGAATTCCTGCCATCACCACCGCGCCCAACGCAGGCGCTGCGCGTAAAAATCCGAATCCCTGACTGCCGACATGAAGAATATCGGTAGCGAAAATCGGAAGCAGAGCCGTGGCGCCTCCAAACAGTATGGCAAACAAATCCAGCGAGAGCGCGCTGAACACAATCTGGTTGTTGTAAACGAACCGGATTCCTGCCGATAAGTTCCTTATGAATGACTCATCGGTGGTTTTCTTCGGAACGCCTTTCTTTTTTATCAGCAGGATGAAAATCAGCGAGAGAGAAATCATCGCCAGCGAAGAAGCATATGAAAATTTCATGCCGATGAATCCGAGAATCAATCCCGCCATGGCAGGTCCCGCCACTGCGGCAATGTGAAAAACGGTGGAACTCCAGGTGGCTGCATTCGGAATTTGCCCGCGCGAAACAATCTGCGGAAGAATGGCAAAGTAAGTGGGACCGATAAATCCGCGCGCGATTCCGGTCATGAAGATGACGCCATAAATAGGAAGCGCGCCATAGTTTTCAATCGCGTGAGAAGAACCGGTGGTGAACCACAACAGCAATGAAGTGGCGATCATAAAGAATAATGTTGCTGCAAGAATTATTTTTTTCCGGTCAGCGATGTCGGCAATATGCCCGGCAAAAGGAGCGATGCAGATGAACGGAATGGCTTCTGCCAAACCGATAAGTCCGAGTGAAAGCGCATCGTTGGTAAGTTCTTTAACTTGCCAGCCCACCACCGTGTATTGCATCTGCGCGCCAAGAATAAGTGTGAACCGCGCGAGCGTGTAGAAGATGAATTCTTTTTCTTTAAAAGCGGAGAAAGGGGAAGACATAATGGCTGATGGTTAATGGCTAATGGTTGATGGAAAAATAAAAAAAGACTGGCTGTTTACATTAGATAATATTCCGAATAAGAAACAGTAGAAAATTATGGTACAGATAACGAAACCATACAGATGTACAGAAATACAAATTGATGCGAATCTGTATGGATTTGTATTTCTGTACATCTGTAACAATCCGTTATCTGTACCAATTTCATTATACAATCCTTAATCGGAATAAACTCTATTATACATCATCCATTAATCATTAACCATTGTATTTTACGGTGTGTTCAGTGCCATCTGCAAAACTTTTCCATTAAAATATTTCTGCCCGTTGATTGCGAAATCAGAAACAAACTTGGCCGCTTCATCTGCCGTGATGGGCGCTTTGAAATTCGGAAATGCTTCTTTAAGCATTTCTGTCTGCACCGCGCCAAACGCAATGGCGTTGAATGAAACATGCCTGCCGGCAGGCATGTGTTTTTCCTGCTTATATTCTTCAGCCAAACATTCAGTCAGCGTAATCAGCGCTCCTTTGCTTGAACTGTAAGCGGAAAGCCCGGGAAACTTAACACTGCCCTGAATGCCGCCCATGCTGGCGATGTTGAGGACATGCGAAGCCCCCTCTCTTGTCTCCCCCATTGGGGGAGAGGACATTAGAGGCAGTAATGCCTGTGTTAGTTCAGCAATTGCAAAAACATTTACGCAGAAAACTTTTTCAAATTCACTTCGTGTAATTTGCTCAAAAGGTTTTTTGATGAATGTGGCTGCGTTGTTTATCAATACATCAACTGTTGCCTCACCCTCGGTCCCTCTCCCGGAGGAGAGGGAAGAAAGAATTTTCGGAAGCAAATCTTTTGTGATATTTCCCTTTTCAAAATCAAACGAAATCGGAATTACTCCCGGCAGTTTACTTTTCTCTACACTTCTTGCAATGGCAATTACCTTGTGTTCTTTGCAGAGAATCTTTGCGGTTTCATAGCCGATTCCTCTGCTGGCGCCTGTGATGATTATGTTCATTCGTATTTACTCGGTAAGACCAACGGTTGCATGCACTTCCGTTTCCTGAACTTTTGAAATGAAAATATCATTCATGCTTGGCAGTATTTCGCGGAAGCCAAGTATCTGCACATAGGGGAGAACGGTGCTGAGCAAATCGTTGGGAGATTTATCGTAAAGCAGTTTCACTTTTGCTTTGCAATGCTGACCTTCTTCCGATTTTTCCAGCAATTCAAAATCTTTGAAGAGCGCTTTGGTGAAGGTCATGAGGTTTCCGGAAAACTCCACTTCGTAGGTATTGGCTTTGTATTGCTGCCGGATTTCTTTTACCGAGCCGTGCAGAATTGTTTTTGCGTTGTTGAGAAGCGCAATGTAGTCGCACAGTTCTTCCACTGAACTCATGTTGTGCGTGGAAAGTAAAATGGTTGTGCCGTTCTCTTTCAGGCGGAGAATTTCATTTTTGATGAGAGAAGCATTGATAGGGTCAAACCCGCTGAAGGGCTCGTCCAATATTAAAACTCTTGGCTCGTGCAGCACCGTAACCACAAACTGAACTTTCTGCTGCATGCCTTTTGATAGTTCTTCCACTTTCTTTTTCCACCAGCTCTCCATCTCAAATTTCTCGAACCACATTTTTAATTTCTTCTGCGCGTCTTTTTTGCTCAGCCCTTTTAACTGCGCGAGGTAAAGGCATTGCTCGCCCACTTCCATTTTTTTGTACAGCCCGCGCTCTTCGGGCAGATAACCGATTTGTTCCGCATGGCGGGGAGAAAGTTTTTCTCCTCCGAAAAAAACATCTCCGCTATCGGGCGCTGTGATTTGATTGATGATGCGGATGAGCGTGGTCTTTCCCGCTCCGTTCGGACCGAGCAAACCGAAAATACTTTTCTCCGGCACAGAAATGCTCACCTCATCCAGCGCAGTGTGGTTGGAAAAACGCTTGACTATGTTTTGTGCGGAAATGATATCCATGTTGAAGATTGCAAGTTACAGGTTACAGGTTGATGGAATTATTTATTGTTTTTCTTTTCATATTCTTTTAGATACTTAATCAATCCTGCAATTTGTTTTGATATAAGAATCAATCGCTGATACATCTCGTCATAGAATGTTTCATTTATGAATTCAATCTTATGAAGAACATACAACTTGCTTCTTAATTCTCCAGCGGAACCTTTTGAATATCTCAGAAACTTAATGAAATCTTTATTGTTGTCGTATTCAAATCCTTCAGCAATATTATCAGAAATTGACATTGCTGCTCTTCGAATCTGGTCTTTTAATCCATAGTCCTGTTTTAGTTTTCCCTCTTCACTTAATTTATAAATATCAACAGCAATTTCAATGGCTGATTTCCATATATCTAAATCTTCAAACCGTTTTATTTTTCCCACTGTACTGTATTTAATCTGTAACCTGTAACTTGTAATCTGTAACTTTTACTCAAACATCTCCTTCATCCTTTCAAAAAAACTTTTATCTCTTTTGTCGGGATGGGGTTTGAAGTTATCCGACTCGCGGAGTTTTTCCAGCATCTTTTTTTCTTCGGAAGATAAATGCTGCGGAGTCCATACATTGATGCTGACGAGCAAATCCCCTCTCGCGTAGCCGTTCACATCCGGAATTCCTTTTCCTTTCAGGCGGAGAATTTTTCCCGGCTGCGTGCCGGCATCAATTTTCACTTTTGCTTTTCCTTCCAGCGTGGGCACTTCCACCGAAGTTCCTATCGCTGCATCCACAAAGTTGAGATGATGTTCGTAAAAAATATTATTTCCCTCGCGCTTGAAGTGCGGATGTTCTGCTTCTTCAATGGCAATAATTAAATCTCCGGCAACACCGCTGCGCGGACCCGCATTTCCTTTTCCGCTCATGGATAACTGCATTCCTTCCGCCACGCCTGCCGGTATATTTATCGAAATAATTTCTTCTCCTCGCATGATGCCGTCACCGTTGCAGTAGCGGCATTTGTCTTTGATGATTTGCCCCTCACCTCCGCATTGCGGACAAACCGAAGCCGTTTGCATGTATCCGAGAATGGTTTGCTGCGTGCGGGTTACCTGCCCTGAACCTTTGCAGGTTCCGCAAGTGCTGAAGCCCGAACCTTTATTCGCACCCGTGCCGCTGCAATGCGTGCATGAAATATATTTATGGACTTTTATTTTTTTCTCAACGCCCGTTGCGATTTCTTCCAGCGTAAGTTTTACTTTGATGCGGAGGTTGGAGCCGCGGTTCAGTCTTCTCCCTCCCCGTGAGCGCGAACCTCCGCCTCCGAAAAAACTTTCAAAGGGATGCTCTCCTCCGAAAATATCACCGAAGCGGGAGAAGATATCGTCCATATCCATGTGATGAAATCCACCGCCTCCGTGACCGCCCGCATTACCCATTCCCGAGTGCCCGAACTGGTCGTAGCGTTTTCTTTTTTCAGCATCGCCTAATACTTCATACGCTTCAGCAGATTCCTTGAACTTTTCTTCTGCTTGTTTGTTATTTGGATTTCGGTCAGGATGAAACTCCAACGCATTCTTGCGGTACGCTTTTTTTATTTCGTCCGCGTTTGCTCCTTTCGGAACGCCCAGTATTTCGTAGAAATCTCTTTTTGCCATAAATTTAATTTGAAGATTTCCTAATTTGAAAATTTGAAAATGGGTTATTTATTTTCAAATCTTCAAATTGACGCATTTTCAAATTTTGTTTCAATTACCTACCACTACTTTCGCATGCCGTATCACTTTTCCATTCAGGTAATATCCTTTTTCTATTTCTTCCACCACTTTTCCTTTCATATCTTCCGATGGAGCAGGAATGTTTGTCACTGCATCGTGCAGCTCAGAATCAAAAATTTCTCCTGTGGATTTCATTTCTTCCAGACCGCTTTGCGTCAGAATATTTTTGAATTTATTATAAATGAGTTCTTCTCCCTGTTTGATAATATTGATGTCGGTGATTTCTGCCAGGGATTTGAATGCTCTTTCAAAATCATCCAGCACCGGAATAATTTTTTTGAAAATATCTTCGCCTGCGTACCTCAGCAGATCAATTCGCTCCTTCGACATTCTTTTTCTGTAATTCTCAAAATCGGCATACAGCCGGATGTATTTATCATTCAGCTCTGCCAGTTTTTCTCCTGCTCCGATAGTATCTGGGTCAGAAGTTTTTTCATCCGCAGTATCTACAGATGCTTCCTTCATTATTTCTTCTGAGGGAGTTTGCTTTTCCTCTTTCTTTTTATCGTTATTTTTTTTACTCATATTTTTAGAATTTGTCATTCCGGGTGTAACGAAGAATCTCATTATGGAGATTCCTCACTTCGTTCGGAATGACACAGCCAGGTGTCAATCATCCTGCCATTTCAGGATGGCAAATATAATAAAGCCAAAGTGACGGAATGGATGAAGTGAAAAGAAAAGATTGGGACGAAAGGTCAGTTGTCAGTAGTTGGTTGTCAGTTGATGTTTACGACTAACATAACAACTGGCTACTGACCACTAACAATTATTTCACATACTTCTGAAGTTCTTCATCAAGAGCCGGACCTCTGAGATTTTTTGCGAGAATGATTCCGTTTGCATCAATGAGGACGTTGGTGGGAATTGAATTTACGCCATACGTTTTTGCCGCTTCGCTGTACCACCATTTCAAATCGCTTACATGATTTGTCCAGATGAGTCCGTCTTTCTGAATTGCCTGCACCCATTTTTCTTTTTGATTGTCGAGCGATACGCTGTAGATTTCAAACCCTTTCGCTTCCTTGAATTTTTTATCCTTGAACTTGTTGTATGCGGCAACCACATTCGGGTTTTCCATCCTGCACGGACCACACCACGATGCCCAGAAATCTATCAGCACCACTTTTCCTTTCAGAGAGGATAGCGCGATGAATTTGCCGTCAACGCCTGCCAGTTTTATTTCAGGAGCTTTATCTCCGATATTGAGTCCCACTTTTGCGTCCTGCAAAAATGAAAAAAGGAAAACAGATGCAAGAACCAAAACAGAGAGAGAGATTATTTTTTTCATATAGGGGGTTTTCTTAGTTGTGTTTACTTTCTTACAATTTCCGCGCCAATTTTATTCAGGCGCGTGTCAATGTTTTGATATCCTCTGTCAATTTGTTCAATATTGTTAATGGTGCTTTTTCCTTCGGCAGACATTGCCGCTATGAGAAGCGCAACCCCTGCGCGTATATCGGGCGAACTCATTTCAATTCCCCTCAGCGAACGTTCGCGGTTGATGCCAATCACCGTTGCGCGGTGGGGGTCGCATAAAATAATCTGTGCGCCCATATCTATCAGTTTATCTACAAAAAACAAACGGCTTTCAAACATTTTCTGATGGATGAGTACCGTTCCTTTTGCCTGAGTGGCGGTGACGAGGATTGCGCTGAGCAGATCGGGAGTGAGTCCGGGCCAGATGGAATCGGCTATAGTGAGAATAGAACCATCAATATAGGTGTCAATCTCGTAATTTTTTTGAGACGGAATATAAATGTCATCTCCTCTTAGTTCCATTTGGATTCCAAGTCGTTTGAATGTATCAGGAATAATTCCGAGATGCTCGTAGCCGACATTTTTGATAGTGATTTCTGATTGGGTCATGGCGGCAAGACCGATGAAACTTCCCACTTCAATCATATCCGGAAGCATTCGGTGCATGCATCCTTCTAAAGAATCTACTCCTTCAATCGTGAGAAGATTAGAGCCGATGCCGGAAATCTTTCCGCCCATGCTCACAATCATCTTGCATAGCTGCTGAATGTAGGGTTCGCAGGCAGCGTGGTAAATGGTGGTCTTTCCTTTTGCGAGAACGGCAGCGAGAATAATATTTGCAGTGCCGGTTACCGATGCTTCATCCAAAAGCATGTACGTTCCTTTTAGCTGTGATGCATCTACTTTATAGAAATTTGTTTTCTCATCGTAATCAAACCTTGCTCCGAGTTTCTGAAATCCGATGAAGTGCGTGTCCAGTCTTCTTCTTCCGATTTTATCTCCGCCAGGTTTTGGTATGTATCCTTTTCCGAAGCGGGCGAGGAGAGGACCCATCACCATGATGGAACCACGTAGCGCTGCTGCTTTCTTTTTGTATTCGTCCGTGAGAAGATAATCTACGTTTACGCTGTCGGCTTGAAAAATATAAGTGTCCTCACTCTTCTTTTCAACTTTTACTCCTAGCGATTTCAGCAGGTCAATTAATTTGTTTACATCAACAATGTTCGGAATATTCGAAATGGTAATTTTTTCAGGAGTCAGAAGAACAGCACATAAAATTTGCAATGCTTCGTTCTTCGCTCCCTGAGGAATGATTTCCCCTTTTAATTTTTTTCCTCCTGTGACTACGAAACTGCTCATAGGATTTAACGCCCTCTGTTTCTGTTTCTGCTATTATTGCTTCTTCCATGCCCGCCACCATGTCCGTGTCTTCCTCCGCGTCCGCGGTCCCTGTCTCTTCCTCCTCCTCTGGATTCATCCACTTTTGGATTCATATTTTTTGTACGGGCAAGAATATCGTTCGTGCTGGCCATGCGGAAATTTTCAGACACTTTTAATTTCCCTTTTGAAAGGTCTTCTAACTCCTGAAGAATCACGCTGTCGCTCACGGTATCTCTGTTCCACACGAGATAAGATTTTTTCATCAGGTTAGCGATGGCTTCCACAAAAGCATTTTTTTCTTCTCCTGCTTTCATGGAAGTTGCCTTTTCAATCATGCGTTCAACTCCTCTTCCGTAATGCTTGAAGCGCATTTTTTTTGTTGGATACGCTACTTTATCTGGTTTTGTTGTGAGAATTTCTTTTGGAGGTTTGGAATAAGGCGAGTCAACATCCAGCTTGAAATCGGAAATAATAAAAAGGTGATCCCAGAGTTTGTGGCGGAAATCCGTGAGGTCGCGGAGCATCGGGTTCAAACGCCCCATGATGGCAATGATGGAATGGGCAACATTATTCCGCTCTTCTTTATTTTTTATCGTGCAGGCATATTCGATTAGTTTCTGAATGTTGCGCCCGTATTCAGGAATGATCAGGTGAGGCAGTTGGGTATTGTACTGCATGCTGTGCTTTTCGGCTGTTTCAAATTTATCTTTTGAATCTTTTGAACTTGGTTTGGCTGCCATATTTTGATTTCAGGTTTTCGAATTAATCAGATACGCAAAAGTAGGCGAATTATTGTAACAGACCTCACCCGAGTCTTTGCAGGAAGGGGATACTGTGCTGTTCCCCCTCTCCTTAAGGAGAGGGGTTGGGTGAGGTGCTCTACCCTGCAATCTGCAGTTTCGCAAATTTAAGTAGCAATTGTTTCTGCCCTTCGCTTTCAAATTCAACGGTAGCTTTTGAATTCGGAAAAATCCCTTCAATGTTTATCACTTTTCCATTTCCAAAACGATCGTGAGAAACCGTCATTCCAATCTGCAAATCTTTCAAATGCTGCTGGCTTTCGGTAGTTGGTTTGTATCGGGCAATAGTTGCGTTGATTAATTTCTTTTGTGCTGGCGGCTGGTTTCTAGCTGCTGGCTTCTGGCTGTTCTCTTGTGATTTGTGATTTGTGATTTGTGATTTGTTTTCTTTCCTGAAAACAGGTTCTTCATAAATTGTATCGGCTCCGTTTTCTTTGCGATTCCATTTTTCTCTTGCTTCGCCAAAATTATCTTCTCTATGCGATGAATGAGAAAACTCCATATACTTCGCGTCAATTTCTTCTATGAAACGGCTGGGCTCGCTGTTGTTGAGCGAACCGCGGTGAAAGCGCGTGGCGGCAAATGTGAGAACGGATTTTTTCTTCGCGCGGGTGAGTGCAACATAAAATAATCTTCGCTCTTCTTCCAGATCATCCCGTGAATTCATGCTGAATGAGTTGGGGAAAAGATTTTCTTCCATGCCGACAATGAATACATGAGAAAATTCCAAACCCTTTGCCTGGTGAATCGTCATCAGCGAAACGTGGTCGCGGTTTTCGGGTTCTGTTTTTTTGTCAGAATCGGTGAGCAATGCGATGTCGGACATGAAAACATCTAGTGTTCGGTTATCGGTTATCGGAGATCGGCCAACAGCCGGTTTTTGGTTTTCCACCGATGACTGATCACCGATTACCTGTTCTTCGGCTGTCAATTCCGGCATATCAATCGCTTTGAACTCCTCTCCAACAGAAAATTCTTTTAAAGCTCCCAGCAATTCCTCAATATTCTCATAGCGCGAAACGCCTTCAGGAGATTTATCGTTATAAAGTTCTTTGAGAATATGTGTGGAAGCGGCAATATGATTTCCCAGATCGTACGCATTGGTGATAGGAAGCATTGCGGAAAAACTTTTTATCATCGTGATAAAATTGCTGAGGCGCTCGCGTGTTCCTGAATTCATTTCTAATTGGAAGTCGCCCAGATTTTCCATTACTGTGAACAGACTGATGTTGTGGTCATTCGCGCAGACGATTATTTTTTCGATGGTAGTGTTTCCGATTCCACGCGTGGGATAATTGATAACGCGCTTCATCGCTTCCTCATCGTGATTGTTTATTGTGAGGCGGAAGTAGGCGAGGAGGTCTTTGATTTCTTTTCGCTGGTAAAAGGAGAGCCCGCCATAAATTTTGTAAGCGATATTTTTTTTGCGAAGCGCTTCCTCCATCGCGCGGGACTGCGCGTTCGTGCGGTATAAAATCGCGAACTCTTTCGGATACATTTGCAGTTGCATCATGCTCTCAAAGATCATCTGCGTCACCATTCTTCCTTCTTCGTTGTCGGTGAGCGCGCGCACTACTTTTATTTTATCGCCTTCATCATTATCGGTCCAGATGATTTTCGGAATCTGGTTTTTATTTTTTGTAATGAGACTGTTTGCCGCGTTCACAATATTTTTTGTGGAGCGGTAGTTCTGCTCCAGCTTGAATGTGCGCACATCGGGATAATCGCTTTTGAAATTCAGAATGTTCTGAATGTTCGCACCGCGGAAAGCGTAAATGCTCTGCGCGTCATCGCCCACCACACAAATATTTTCAAAACGTGCCGCGAGTTGTTTGATAATTACATATTGAACGAAGTTCGTGTCCTGGTACTCATCTACTAAAATATATTTGAACTTGTTCTGGTATTTATAAAGTATATCCGGATAATCGCGCAGGAGAATGCTGGTGTTGTAAAGGATGTCGTCAAAATCCATGGCGCCAGCTTTGAAACAGCGTTTGCAATATGTTTCAAAGATTGCTCCGAACTCAGGGCGACCGGACATTTTATCGTGCTCGGTGAATTGTGAATGATGCTGATACGCTTCATAAGAAATCAACTGCGTTTTCATAGCGGAAATTCTTCCCAGCACGATGGATGCTTTGTACACTTTATCATCCAGATTATTTTGCTTCACAATATCTTTGATAAGATTTTTTGCGTCATCCATATCATAGATAGTGAAATTGGCGGGATAATTCAGTTTGTCGTGTTCATAGCGCAGAATACGCGCAAACACCGAGTGAAAAGTTCCCATCCATAAATTGCGCGCTTCATTATCGCCCACCAGATTCATAATGCGCTCTTTCATTTCACGCGCGGCTTTGTTGGTGAATGTGAGCGCGAGAATGTTGAACGCGTCAATATCTTTATGGAGAAGATGAGCGATGCGGTAGGTGAGCACACGCGTTTTGCCCGAGCCAGCACCTGCCACAATCATCACTGGTCCGTCTTTGCAAAGGACAGCTTCGCGCTGCGATTCGTTGAGTTCGTTTAAATAATTACTCATAAGGACTCGCTGTCATTTCGAACGAAGTGAGAAATCTCATGATGAGATTCCTCGTTTCACTCGGAATGACAATACGGAATGGCGAAGTTAAATGATTTGTCCACGAAAAATCTTTCTGTTGAAAACTCTTGCCCGAACAAAACTCAATGCTTACATTTACCAACTAAACTAAATCAAATGAAAAAATTTATCCTCATCACTCTCCTTGCATTTGGAATAAATGCAAAGGCGCAGATTACGTTGGAGCATACTTATGATAGTGCTTCGACTTATGGTGTTATGAATACTTCTACTACTACTTCACGCTCATCTCAATTAATGATTATTAATTTTGAAGTATCTGGTGAAAAATATGTTAAGATAAACCGAACGGGAAAAGTGATTGATATATATGACATGAATCATTCATTAGTGAAGACGATTTCTTTCGCAAGTTTTCCTCAGACTTGCAACGGTGTACCTACCATACTTTATTTATCAGAAAAATTATTTGATATTGACTCTCAGTTGGAGTTTATGTATCTGTATAATGATTGTGCTGGAGCGGTCACTACAAAAATTTATAAAGAAGACGGAACTTGTATTTTTACAGAGGATAGTATGGCGGCATGGATAATGGTTAACGTCCAATTGCAACAATATCCGATTTACAATACATCTCAAGGAACAAAAATGATTTTAAGTCATCAGAATGCTTATAATGGTGATGCTAATGTTTATGGTTTGCCTGGCACATTGAGTATGGGCATACAAGAAGGAAATAACCTACTGCTAGCTCAAAGCAGTATTTCAAATGCTTATCCCAATCCTTCCATCAACTCCACCCGCATTGATTATACTTTTCCCAATGGAGTAAGCCAAGGTGAAATTATTTTTTATGATCTGCAGGGCAAAGAAATAAAACGGTATAAGGTGGATAAAACTTTTGATCATCTTTTAATTTCTACGGCCGATATTCCGGCAGGCACTTATTTTTTCCAGCTGCAAACTTCTGATCAGGCGAGTGAGGGGAGGAAAATGGTTGTCATAAAATGACTATCAGCGAATACGAATCATTCCGAATTTGCGAATAACAGCCAATCAAACTGGAGTTATCACGATTTCGCTGTGTATAATCTGAAATTCTCTCAGTTAATTTTCTTTTGCCTGATTCGTACATTCGTACAAATTAGTATTCGCAGATGAGTGATAAGTGGATTAATAAATGGGCATTCCCGATAGATGATTCTCTTCTTGAGCAAAGCGCGAGGCGCGGTGAGCATTACAAATTCGAAGCCATCGCGAACGACATCATTGACAAAGTTCAGTTTGAAAAAGACGATATGGTGCTTGACCTCTGCTGCGGCAATGCCGCCCTCACAAAATTTATTGCGCGCACCTGCAAAGAGATTCATGGCGTTGATTTTTCAGAAGCGCTGATTGATACCGCCCGGAAATTTGAGCTGAAAGAAAATATTTTCAACCTACGCCTGCATTTATCCGATGCCCTGCTCATTGATAAATTTTTCCCTGAAGATTTTTTTGATAAGTCGTACTGCTATTTCTCTTTCCAGTATTTCAACAAAAAGAAACGGGAAGCCATTCTGGAGAAGCTTTCAAAAATAACAAAGCACAGGGGCTGGATTTTCATAGGAGATATTCCCGATAAAACGCGGATGTGGAACTTTTATGAATCGCCTAAAAAGTTTTACCGTGAGAAATTTTCACGCCTGCTCCGGTTCAAAGAAGGAGAGTGCGACCTCGGCTGGTGGATTGACCCGAAAGAAATTGTGCAATGGTGCGAAAGAAAAAGATTGAACGTTTCCATCATGCCGCAGGAAAATCTTCCGCACGCGCATTATCGGTTTGATGTGCTGATACGGAACAGCAAATGAGCTAATTTGAAGATTAGCCAATTTGAAAATGCAATACAAATACAACCGTTTTCAAATTTTCAAATTAACACATTTCCAAATTAACTCTGACTCGAATCCCTTTGAAAGAAGATTGTTTACGATTTTTCTGAGTTTATCTTTGGGGTCTTGAGTCTTGACTTCTCTTGCTTTTCTTTTGATAAGATGTTGAATGGTTTTCAAATATTCTTCATCATCAATCGCATTCAGCGCGTTTTGTATAAAGTCATCAGGCATTTTTTTTATTCGCAGTTCCGCGCGTATTTTATTTTTCCCCCATCTCTTGATTCTGAATTTTCCTGAAGCGAAAAGTTTTGCATAGCGTTCGTCATTCAGGTATTCATCTTCTTCCAGCGAGGCAATGATTTTTGAAATTTCATCGGGCTTTGCTTTGAGTTCGCGGAGCTTTTTCTCCACTTCAAACCGGCAGCGTTCCTGATAAGCGCAAAACCGCTCGGCTTTTAATAGTAAATCCATTGTTTGTAAAGGTAATAAAGGTTCTTGCTGTTATTTTTTATAAGTTTGCAGTAAAATAATTCATCCTATCAACCAACATCTATCAGCATGAAAAAACTTTTACTCTTTTCAATTGCACCTTTGTTCATCATGGGTGAAGCTTCTGCTCAGGCAACCCCAACAGTTACCGTTACCAACGCCACTAACTGTACAGCACCCTGCGATGGCTCAGCTACAACCAACGATGTGTCTGCTTTAGGTGGCACTTATCTTTGGACCGATCCTCAAGCGCAAACCACTATGACCGCCACCGGTTTATGTCCGGGAACTTACTCCGTAACTATAACAATACCAATTATTGGCAGTGCAACAGGCACAGGAACAGTGGTCTGCGTTGCCGGAGTAAATACTATCGCTACTGAAGAAAACATCAGCGTATTCCCCAACCCTGCGCATAATGAAATATACATCAGCATTGAAACTCACCTGCAGGGGAAAGTTGATTTCACTATAAGAAGCATTTTAGGCACGGTGGCGTACAAAGAATCAATTGATACGAACGGTTATCTTTATGAGTGGGTAGATATCTCCGCTCTTCCTGTCGGAATTTATGACGTTGAGTTTATGAGTGAAAATAAAATCATAAGAAAAAAATTCATAAAGCAGTGATTTAACGGGAAGATATTGAGATTTTATGCAATGAAAAAACTTTTCTTTCTTTCTGCATTATTCACTGCACTATTTTACATGACTTGTTTTGCGCAATGGGTTTCGCAAACATCTGGAACAATACAAAATCTTAATTCAATCTACACCACAAGCACAACTAATGTTTACACCGTAGGAGACAATGGAGTAGGCAGCAAAACAACTAATGGCGGCACCACCTGGGCTAACATGGCAACTGGCACAACCTATCATATTAATGCGATTCGTTTTCTCACCGCCACCACAGGTTGGTTTTGCGGACAATGGCAACAGAATTACAAAACCACAAATTCAGGAACAACCTGGAGCAATCTGGCAGGTGGAGTCACCACTCTTAACGATATTTTTTATCCAACCGTTTCTTCTGCTTCCGGCTGGGTGGTTGGCGATATTGAAGGTACGTATGGAATGTTATATGACTACGCTACCGGAAATTATCCAACGTATTCTTTCACTGCAAATAAAAATTTATACGGAATTTATTTTGCCAACACCACCATCGGCTGGGTAGTTGGAGACGGAGGTTTAATAATCAAGACCACTAATTTTGGAACTCTTTGGTCACAGCAAACATCCGGCACAACACAAACCTTGAAAAAAATAATGTTCATTAATACAAACGAAGGAATTGCGGTTGGCAACAGCGGAATAATTTTGAAAACAATAAATGGTGGAACAAACTGGACTTCGCCAACCAGTGGAACAATACAAAACTTAAATGCAGTTTATTATGCAGATGCATTAAACGTATGGGTTTGCGGTGATAACGGAATAATACTTAAAAGTTCAGACGGAGGACTAACATGGGCATCAGAAACATCAGGAACAATAGAAAACCTAAACGCAATTCAAGGCATCGGACTAACAGATATTTGGGCTTGCGGGAATAATGGGAAAATTATTTACCGTTCAGGAATCATTTCTGTTTTTGAAAACCAATTACAAGGAAATATTTCTATTTATCCTAATCCCTTTTCCACCTCAACAACTTTGCAGACAAACAATTACTTAACAAACGCAACCCTCACAGTTTACAACTCATACGGGCAACAAGTAAAACAAATAAATAATATTTCGGGGCAGACCGTTACTTTGCAAAGAGACAATCTCGCAAGCGGACTGTATTTCATTCGCTTAACTGATCCTCCCCCTTTATCCCCATCCGAAGGGGGACAGCGCGATAGCGCAGGGGTAGGAAATATCATTGCTACCGGCAAATTAGTAATTACAGATAACTGAAGTTATTTCGAAACAATCAAAAACTCTGTTCTGCGGTTTTGCGCACGCCCTTCTTCGGTATCATTTGAAGCAACAGGTTTCATTTCTCCAAAACCTTTGTGATTGACAATCTGGTTTTTCGGCACGCCATTATTTCTCAGGTATTCAAAAACGGTGAAAGCGCGGTCGGCAGAAAGATTTTGATTGTCCTGCGGGTTGCCGATGTTATCGGTGTGCCCGTCAATTTCAATTACAATAGTTGAATCCTCTTTCAGGTAATTTATAAATTCATCCAGCACAAATTTTGATTCTTCTTTCAGGTCAGCGAGGTTAGGTCCGAAATAAATATTGTTCAGCGTAAATGCTCTTCCTTCTTTCAATGTATCACTTTTCATGTCAACTTTCATGACAGGAGATTTTGCAAAGGGAGAGGATGGTTCCTCTTTGGGAGATTGCTTCGTTTCAATTGAATCCTCTCCCTTACCCGACAGGCTGTCCTTCATGGAAATCAATTGCGAGCTGAATGCGTTGCCCTCTTTTTTTACCACGAGAAGCAGGTCGTGTTTCTTCTGAGTATTTGCCGCCACGGCATATTCTCCTGTAGCGGAATCCACCACGGCTTTCGTAATTTTTTTTGTGACGGCATCTTTCAGCTCCACTGCGGCTATCACTTGTTTGCCATTCTCCGCAGTAACTTTTCCTTTTATGATGGCTACTTCATCGGGGCGCACATTTTTAGGCAGTTCGAAATAATATAAATCATAACCGCCCACGCTTTTCCCTTTTGTTTTCTGATTATCGTTTGAAGCAAAGTAGCCGTACTTCCCATCCGTGCTTACAAAAAATCCTACATCGTTTCCCGCGGTGTTAATCGGGTAGCCGATGTTTTTCGGCTTGCCCCATTTGCCGGTGCTGTCCTGCCGCGAATAAAAAATATCAAAGCCGCCTATGTTCATGTGAGAAGTGGCTGCCTGTTCATTATCGCCTGAAGAAAAGTAAAGTGTTTTGCTGTCCCAGTGCAGGAAGGGAGATTTTTCATCGCCTTCGGTATTGATGTTCGGTCCGAGATTCACGGGCTTTGTCCAATATCCGTTCTCATCTTTTTCAGATTTCCATAGATCAACTCCGCCATATCCGCCCAGTCGCGTGCTGGCGAAGTACAAAGTTTTTCCATCGGCAGAAATAGAGGGCTGAGAATCCCAATAGTCCGCACTGTTGATGATGTTGCCCACGCTTTTTGATTCTTTCCATTCTCCGCCACCATAACCGTTGCTGATAAAATCACTGTAATAAATATCATAGTTGCCATCCTGTTCCACCACGGTGTAATAAAGATGTTTGTTGTCAATGGTGATGGAAGCGCCTCCTTCATTAAAGTGCGTGTTGAAAGGCGGAGCGGGCATGGGCTCTCCTTCAGGAAAATTTCCGTCAGGTTTTCTTTCGCTGAAACAGAAAAATTCTTTTTCCGTGCTCATATCCCAGGCAACTCCCATGGGTTGAACTTTTATTCTTCGGGTGAAGAAAGCAATTTCATTATCGGGAGAAATGAAAGGCAGGTATTCATCTTTGATAGTGCTGATACCCGGTAAGATTTTAGGATCATACGGAACCGGATTGCCATATATTTCTTTATTGAACTTTGAAAACTTCATAATGTCTTTTGCGTCCACTAAAAATCTATCGTAGCGTAGCTTGTCGTATTTTTTCAAATTATCTTCTTTGAAGTCAAGAAACAGTTTGGTGTATTTCATGGCAGAATCAAAATTGCCCTGCTGGTAAAACATATAGCCAAGAAAAAAATACGGATTGGAATGATACTTCGGGCAATTCAAAATGACAGCGCGAAAATATTTTTCACATTTCTCGCAATCCGCTCCTGATTCATCTGCGCGCCTTTGCCAGTGCATTCCCAATTCGTAATTAGCGGGAGCATAATTCGGGTCTTCCTCAACGGCTTGCTCAATGAATTTTATTCGCTCATCGTATTGATACTTTTTCTTGTCGCGGGATTTTTCGTAGAGCTTTTTGGCTTCATCAGTACCGGAACATTCTTCAGCCGGGTCAGGGTCTGCGGGAGGTTTGCCCTTCTGGCAAAGTCCCAAGTTCCAAGTTCCAAGTAACAAGCTCCAAGACAACAGCCAAAGTAATTTCGATTTCACAGTTTGTTTATTATGGAAGCGAGTATCTTTTTCAATTCAGATGATTCGTTAACAAGATATTCGCTTTTAGAATTTTCTCCAAGTTTCAATTTATGAAATACACGAAGAAAGTAATTCGCCTCTCTTATTTCCTTTAGAGAAATTCCAATTTTTGTTTTAGCATCAGGTTTTGTAGGTGACCCTTGGCTTTCTTCGTAGTTTGCTCCTGTGGAAGTTGAAGCTTTAATTATTTGACGCTTCATATCCATCGTCTCAATATTATTCTTTACAGTTCGCAGATATATAATGACATCCACAGCGAATTGAAATAATCGTTCTTTTAAATCTCTTTTATATTCCATCTTTTATTAAAGTCCCAAACTCCAAGAACAATATTTTTTGGGACTTGGAATTTGGGATTTGATACTTGGGACTTCTTATTTGAGTTTATCCGCCTGATCTTTCGCATTCTTAACGAGGTCATCCGCTTTTTTATTTCCTTCGGACTCAATATTTTTTGCTTTGTCTTCGGTTTCTTTTCTCATTTTCTCAGCAAGTTTTTTATTGGCGGTCTTTTCAATGATGTTGGCTCCTTTGTTTTGAAGAGCATCCGCCTGCGCGTTTCCGTTCTTGCGAATATCATCCGCCTGCTTCTTGGCTTCATCACGGACTTTCTGCGCGCTGGCTTCCGCATCAGCAATCAGTTTTTTCTTTTGCTCTTCTATTTTCTTGCTTACATCTTCTTTCACTTCATTCACTTTATCAGTTACAACCTGAGTGACCTGGTCTTTCACAGCGTCTTTCACGCTTCCTGCCATGTCTTTCATGCTGGTTTTGATTTCTGGTTTCATCACCGTTCCGCCAAGGAGCGCAGAGATTTTTACTTTCTCGGGAAGTTTTGCGTTTGCTCCGAGTGCATTCAGCGCAGAGAATTGTTTCGTGATGAATGCTTTTGCTCCTGCAGGCATATCGGCAGTTGGGATTTCCATTTTCATGGTGTAATCAATCGTCTGGTCAAGTGCGGTGGAGCCGAATGCAAATCCGCTCACGCTGTTTTGCTTGAAAGGGAATTCATCCGTGGAGATTTTTCCGTCCTTAATATGATAGGTTATATCGAGATTCTGGAATTCTGCTTTCTTGAATCTATCTAATCCTCCAAGCGCTTCCGCGAGTTTGTTGAGCGGTTCGAATCCTGCAACGACAACATTTTTTGTTTGCATTTTTCCGTCACCGTTCATGGTTTTCATATCGGGCATCATGGTTGCGTCAAGGTTGGAAGTGTATTTCAACTGAGTGGAGAATCTTCCGGTTGAATATTTTGCAACTGGCGCAAGTTTCTGAACGGTGTTGAAATATTTAAAGGTCATCGGAATATCAAAATCAGAAATGTTCATGTTGAAATCCACAGCAGGCACTTTCGGATTCACGGTGCTGTAAGTTCCGCTCATCAGCATGCTTCCCTGCATAAGGTTCATCTTGAGATTGTTCATCATCACTTTGCTGTCGCGTACAATTATGCTTCCCGCCATGTTGGATATCTCAATCTTGTCGTATATAAGTTTCGCGATAGAAGAATTCAAAATGAAATCAATATTCTTCGGAACTTCAATGATGGATAGGGAAGAAGTATCTGCAGTTGCGGTGGAAGCGTTTTCATCTTCAGTCATGAATTCGTTCAAATCCATCAGTGAAGATTTCACAGAGAAAGTTCCCTGCAACATGGAATCTTTGAAAACATATTGCATAATGTTTTCTATCATTCCGTTCGCCTGAATATTGCTCTTGCCGATTTTGCTGTCGAAACCTCTCAGTTCAACATACTGCGGAGAAAAATTCATTGTCATGGATTTTATCGTCATGCCCTGCGGAAAATCTTTGCTTTTGTAATTCATGTCCATGATGATGATGGTTCCGTCCGCGTCAAACTCATCATACTTTTCTTTTTCAATGCTCGACATTCTTCCTTTCATCTTCACATCAGCCGTCACGGTTCCGTTCAGATCGCTTCCTTCCATCGATACCACATCTTTCATGGAAGCAAGATTTATTTTTCCGAGAATTGTTCCAGCGATATTCGGATCACTTACGGGAGTTTCAATGTGCATGGCAATGTCAACAGGATTTCCTGCCATTTCCATGTGAAACTTTTTGATGTCGGTAATGGTGTGGTCAGGTTCTCCGTCAGCATTTTTAATTGCCACATCAATAGAAATATCATTCACCGCTTTTGGCAAAGATGGATACTGGAACATAGCGTCATCCACTTTTATGTTCGCGGCAAAGGCAGGCATTTTCTTTTCGTTGTAGGTTCCTTTGACGAAACCATCGAGCCCAAATTTTCCTGCAGTTTTAACTGTAGAAAAATCTTTTGTGTAAACCGCGGGAACGAGTGAGAGAATATTTTTGAATTCAGTTTGGTTGGCTTTGAACTTCATGTCCATATTCATGTCATCACCGGTCTGCCCCGTTGCTGCTGGGGGCATGGCGAATGAACCATCAATGCCGAGCGAAAGTTCGTTCAACGAAATTTCATTCTCTTTGAACGTGAATTTGAAGTTGGGCATGTCGGCATCAATATCGGCTTTCACAACTGTTTTCACTTTGTTCATATAAGCAATGCCACCGTATTTCACCGTGAGTTGGTCAATGCTCATGTTATTTTCCATTGTGAAATTATCCTGCGTGAAATCACCGCTCATGGTGTAATTAAAATTCTCAAGCGCGGAATACATTCCGAGCGAAGCGTCATCGTATATAATGTGTGCTCCTTTTATCTCCAGCTTTTTCAAATTCATTTTAAACTTGGTGGGCTCAGAAGATGTGGAAGCAGTCGCGGAAGAATCTGGCTTTGTAATATCCCAGTTTGCTTTTCCGTTGGAGAGAACGATGGCGTGAATGCGCGGATTCTCAAGAAGGATTCCTCTTATTTTATATTGCTCGCCTTTGATAACGCTCATCAGGTCAACCGTAGCAGAAAGATGCTGAACGGACATCAGCGTGTCTCCCTGAAAGTCGCCCACATTGGCAACGCTCACATTGTTTATGCTCAGCGTGAAGGCAGGAAAACTGCTTAGCAAAGTGAGGTCAAACTCCCCGAAATCCACTTTGGCGTTCAGCTGTTTGTTGGCTTCCTCTTTCACAAACGCAATGATCTTATCCTTGAAAATAAAAGGCGCAACAATAATAAAGATGATGAGCAACAGCAACACAATGCCGAGCCATTTGAGGATTTTTTTGAGAGCTTTCATAATAGATAGATTAATTTATTGATAGATTACTTTCTGCTACAAATTTCATACCTGCAAAGTAAAGATATTTTTTAGTCCCCCTTGATGAAGGGGGAAGCACACGAAGTGGCGGGGGATGTCTTGGGCGCGTCACCGCGAAACGCGCTGTCACGCTTTCCGTTCCAAGTCCTCGCGCTTCGCGCTGTGGGCTTTCCACTTCAATCGTTCGCGCAGACCTCACCCCCAACCCCTCTCCTTAAAAAAGGAGAGGGGAGGAATTGTGCGGTACGTTTTCAACCCCGACATGAATGTCGGGGCTATTAATATTTTTCCCCTATGGGGAAAGAACAACATGGTTGGATTTTTCTTCGCTCCAGAGGAGCGATATATTAATAGCCCCGTGCTTTAGCGCGGGGAAAACGAAACACCACACCACACACGGCTGTTTGCGCGAAGGATAGAAGCGGAAATCCTTTTTGATTCAAAAAGATTGTAGCGGATAGCCTGACCTGAGGTTTTGCGAAGGGCGCGCCCAAATTATTTTTAACTTTGTTTTGTGAAACAGTATCACGATTTATTAAAGCAGGTGCTTGCGCAGGGCACAAAAAAATCTGACCGCACGGGCACGGGCACCATCAGCATTTTTGGTTACCAGATGAGGTTTGATTTGGCAGAAGGGTTTCCGCTTCTCACTACAAAAAAGGTTCACACAAAATCCATCATTCACGAGCTGCTTTGGTTTTTGAAGGGTGATACGAACATAAAATATCTGAAAGATAACGGTGTGGGCATTTGGGATGAATGGGCGGATGCGAACGGAAACCTGGGACCTGTGTATGGTTCGCAGTGGAGAAACTGGCCAACGCCTGATGGAAAACACATTGACCAGATAACGAATGTGATTGAGCAGATAAAAAAGAATCCAGATTCGCGCAGATTAATTGTAAGCGCGTGGAATGTTGCCGATATTGATAAAATGAAACTTCCGCCTTGTCATGCGTTCTTTCAGTTTTATGTGCTCGATGGAAAACTTTCTTGTCAGCTTTATCAGCGCAGTGCAGATATTTTTCTGGGTGTTCCTTTTAACATTGCTTCGTATGCCTTGCTTACGATGATGGTTGCGCAGGTATGTGATTTGAAATTGGGTGAGTTCATACACACCTTTGGCGATGCGCATATTTATTCCAACCACATGGAGCAGGTGAATCTTCAGCTCTCGAGGGATTTCAGACCGCTTCCACAACTAAAAATAAATCCTGCTGTGAAAAGTATTTTTGATTTTAAGTACGAGGATTTCACGATTGAGAACTATAATCCGCATCCTCACATTAAGGGCGCGGTTGCTGTCTAGCAGCCATTTCATCGAACTACGAACAAAACTTTACGAACGTACTAAGTACGAAGAAAACATTGGTTAGTAGTTCGTAAGTTCGTATCCTTTTCGTACTTCGATGAAATAAATTATCGATTAACTTCGCTCATGATTATTTCGCTGATTGTAGCAGTTGCTGAAAATAATGTGATTGGGAAAAATAATTCTTTGCCATGGCATTTACCGGCTGACATGAAATACTTCCGTGATACAACATTGGGGCATTGCGTAATCATGGGAAGAAAAAATTATGATTCAATTCCACTGAAGTACCGTCCGCTGGATGGAAGAACAAACATTGTAGTAACATTTCAGAACGATTTTATTGCGGATGGATGCATTGTTGTCAACTCATTGGAAGACGCATTGAAACAAGCAATGAACAAAAATGAAACAGAAGTTTTTATCATTGGAGGAGCTGATATTTACAGGCAGACGATTAATATTGCTGATAAAATATATTACACAAAAATCCATCACGCCTTCGATGGAGATGCTTTTTTCCCGAAAGTGAATTCAGACAGATGGAAACTTACTATGCAAACGGATAGGCAGTCCGATGAGAAAAATAAATTTCCATTTTCGTTTTGTGTTTATGAGTCCCGCACATAGCCGCTATGTGCGGGACCAATTTATAATCTTACCTTTGAATTGCCAATTCATTTTAATTCTTTTCACATGAAAAAACTTTACACTTCCGTATTTATTTTTTCTTTTCTTTTTTTCGGAGAAAAAATATTTTCACAGAACATCGGTGTCAATACCGATGGCTCTGCTGCTGCACCAGGCGTGATGCTGGATGTGAAAGGAACTAATCCGCTTACCACATCCGGGTTACAAAATATTTTTCAAATTAAATCTTTTGACGGAAACATTGTCGCACTTAAACTTCATCTTGGGTTATATACCGATCCTAACGCAGCATTGCGCTACGGAGTTATTGATGTAATTGAAGGCGCAAGTACTAATGTCAATCTTTCAATACAGCCATCAGGTGGCAATGTTGGTATAGGAACAATCTCGCCTCAAAATACCTTGCATGTTGTTTCCACTTTTCCAAATACATCAAGCAGTCCGCATCCTTACCGCACAGGTATCATTGTTGAAGGCGACCAGAATACATTCGGAGGACGTGTTGCAATACGGCAGGCAGGCACAAATCCCTGCATGACTTTATATAGAAATAACGGAACCATTGCTTCGCCTACCACTTTAATTGCTGGAGATATGATAGGCAATCTTGCCTTTGGAGGATATGACGGTTCGGTGGTTATTGCTTCGCCCGGAATTACTTCAGTTGCGGCAGAAACATGGACACCTGCCGCGCACGGCTGGAGTCTTGTCTTCAATACGATAAACACAGGCACTTCCGGAAGCACCGAAAAAATGCGGCTTAGTTCAGAAGGCAACCTTGGCATCGGAATTCCAACTCCTACATCCAAACTTCATGTATTTAATACCAATCCTGCTTTGACGATAGAATCTGACAATCAGTATGCACCTGTGCTTACAGCCAACCAAAATGCAAATCTGCACGCTTCATGGAATACTATTCAGCCGGGTTCAGCATTTAATTTTAACTGTGATTTGTACGGCTCAGTAAACAGAATTGAAACAACCTCCGGACAGACGGGAACTATCACAGGAACTTATGGATCAACCAATGATGTGTACAATAACGGTACAGGAACAATTACCAATGCCTATGGCTCCACAAGTTATGTTAGAAATATTTCAACAGGAACTATTACCAACGCAATCGGATTGCAGGCAAATGTTACCAATGTGAGTTCAGGAACTATTACTAACGGATATGGAGTTTTTGTTTCAGCTATTCAGGCAACAAACAAATATAGCTTATATGCTTCTGATGCAACTGCTCCAAGTTATTTTGCAGGCAATGTCAGCATGGGGGATCCAACTGCCTATGCTCGTTTAGATGTGAAAGGAAGCGGAAGCACTAACGCTACGTATGCTTTTGGAGTAAGGAACAGTTCGGATATTTATAGTTTAGTGGTTGCTGACAATGGATATGTAGGAATTGGCACCATCGGCTCATTTCCTGCACCGCTTATGCCGCTTCATTTACACTCAACGGTAAATAATTTTCATGCGATAAGATTGACAGCCGAAAACACAACCAGGTATTGGGATATTGTTAAACGCGGCAACACTTATCCCCAGCCCGATAATTTTGTAATAGCTTATTGGAATGGAGGATCGTGGCAGGAAGAATTTCAGATTACTCCTGCCGGCAATTTTGGAATGGGAGTGAATAACCCAGTCAATAAATTAGAGGTGTTCGGCAATATTTCGGCTACTGCTGATATTTATCTCGGAGCGTGCGGTGTTTGGCTGAGCCCGTTGGTTTGTTCTGATATACGATATAAAAAAGATATTGTTCCCATGAAAGAAGTATTGCCCGATGTGATGAAACTTGTGGGAGTAAAATATAACTGGCGCAAAGATGAATTTCCCGATTCGCACTTTGATGACAAAAGAAATATTGGTCTCATTGCTCAGGATATGGAAAAAGTATTTCCTGAAATTGTAAATACAAATGATAAAGGATATAAAAGCATTGACTACGCAAAACTCACTCCCGTGCTTGTTGAAGCCATCAAAGAGTTGAAAACAGAAAATGACAGTTTGAAAGCAGAGAATACTGTCATTCTGAACGAAGTGAAGAACCTGAAAGCAGATATGGAGAAAATAAAAATTATGATTACAACCCAAGCATCAAAATAAAACAGAAAACATTTGCCTATGAAAAAACAAATCATCAAGCCCCAAGCCCCAAGCCCCAAGCCCCAAGTATCAAGTCACAAGAAGAACAGCCATTGCATTTTCTTGGGCTGTTTCTTGGCGCTTGGAATTTGGAACTTGGAACTTGGGACTTGTTCCGCCCAAGGCGTCTCCATCAACACCACAGGCACAGTACCTAATACTTCCGCTATGCTCGATGTGGATGCCACCAACAAAGGGCTGCTCATCCCACGCGTTGCACTCACCATTACCACTTCAAATGCACCCATTGGAGCGGGTGTTACAACCAGTTTATTAGTGTACAATACCGCCACAGTGAACGATGTTTCACCGGGATATTATTATTGGGATGGTGTAAATTGGGTGCGGCTTTCAGCAGGAGGAACAGGACCAACCGGTCCCACAGGAACGAATGGAACGAACGGAACAAACGGCATAACCGGTCCCACAGGAACAAATGGAACGAACGGAACAAACGGCATAACCGGTCCCACAGGAACAAATGGAACGAACGGAACAAACGGCATAACCGGTCCCACAGGAACAAATGGAACTAACGGAACAAACGGCATAACCGGTCCCACAGGAACGAATGGAACTAACGGAACCAATGGCATAACCGGTCCCACAGGAACGAATGGAACTAACGGAACAAACGGCATAACCGGTCCTACAGGATTAACGGGCGTAACAGGAGCCAATGGATCTTTTTCTACAGTAGTGGTTCCTGCTTGTGGTGCTATATGGACGGTGCCAGCAGGTGTAACAAGAATTACTGTTGAAGTTTGGGGTGGTGGCGGTGGAGGTGCTAATGGCGCTGTGAGTAGTGGCGGTGGTGGTGGTGCCGGTGGGTACGGAACTCAGGTATTTACGGTAGTTCCGGCAGCTACTTATCTGTGTACTTGCGGTACAGGTGGGGCTGTTGGTGTTGCTGGAACTGCAAGTAGTTTAGGTGCGCTTATCAGTGCAACGGGTGGTGGCTTTGGAGTGAACGGGGGAGCAGGAGGAGCGGGAGGAACCAGCGCGGCAACATTTAATATTACAGGTGGTGCAGGCGGTGGCGGATCAGGTAATGCAAATGCAAAAGGCGCTGATGGGGGAAATCCGGGTGGTGCTGGTGGTAGCGGTGGTTTTGGCGCAGGTTCAGGAGTAGGAGCGGGCGCTTCAACGGCTGGAACTACTCCGGGTGGAGGTGGAGGTGGTGGTTCAAATGGCAATAATGCTGGTGCAGCCGGTGGTGCAGGAAGAGTAGTTGTTTATTATTAACGTGAGTTTCGTTTAAGGGCTGTTAAACCTTAGTAGAAAAAAATGATTGTGATGTAAATAACCTTATTATCAAACAAGCCGTCCGGCAGCAGGGATAAAATAAGGGAATCTCTAAATACAGGAAGATTGGAAGAAAGCTCCGAAGGAGTCCCTTCGGGAGAAGATTGGAAGGTTGGGAAAACATCCATTCTTCCAACCTTCCAACCTTCCGCTTCAAATGAGAACCGAGTTTTTAGAGGTGCCCATAATAAGGTTTGAGGTGTTGGTTATCCTATTTTTCTACTAAGGTTTTAAAAACATACACCAATAAGAGAAAATTTAAAACATTCCTATTGATGCTTAAACAAAACGCACGTTATTAATGTTGATTTCTAATTGTTTCAGTAATGCCTGAAATAAAACTTGCGAATATGCAAAATAAAATATGATTTCATTCATTGGTTACTAAAAAATTATTACCATTGCATCAAAGTTATATGTTAAGCTTTTCCTCTCATGAAATTGTTTTTATTATTGACCGGTATTCTATTTGTTAGTATCGCAGTTCCTGCAGCAAATTCGCCTGCCCCTTCGAGTCTTTCTCTTTCAGGTGTTTCATATAAAAAGGCGGTTCATTGTAATAACTATTTATTACACACTCAGGATAATAACATTCATCAGCAAGTTCTTTCCCTTGCCAAACGATTCAGAAAAGGGTTGCCCGGTTCTTCGCAGCATCGCATAACCGCGCATGTTTCTCATTCCTTGTTATATGATAGTTATTCAAATGCAACTACAATAGACCCCTGTACCTATCCTTTTACCGCTCATTCATATTCTTTATTCTTTGTCAAAAGAGAATAGAGCGCCCCCGAATGCTTCTTGCTTCATCTGAAAGATTATTATCCATAGAAAAACTTTTTAAACTTTAATACATAATAATAAAAACCCAATGAAAAAACAAACTAAAACAAATTTGAGAATGAGTCAATTTGAAAATTTGAAAATGATTTCATCTTCAAATTATCACATCTTCAAATTATCAAATTGGCTAATCATCGGTGTAATCTGTTTTTCTTTAATCGGT